>NZ_VDFS01000063.1:160633-175703 GCF_006151955.1 Georgenia sp. 311
CCCGACGACGACCGTGCCGGTGAGGTGCAGCGGCCGTGCCACGTCAGCGCAGGTACTTCTGGAGCTGCTCGAGGTCCGGTACGGCGTCGGGCTCGCTCGCCGTCTGGCCGCCACCCAGCCCGAAGGCCGAGCCGGCCGGCGCCGACGGGCGCTCCTGGGCCTGGCGCGCGGCCTCGGCCTCCTGCTGCGCACGCTTCGCGGGGTTGCCCGACTTGCCCTTCTTGCCCTTCTTCGGCGGCGGGGCCATGCGTCCGCGCGACTTCTTGCCACCGCCCGGCAGGCCACCGGGACCGAAGCCGCCGCGCGGCAGCTTCCCGCCGGAGCGCGCCATCTGGCGCATCATCGTGCGCGCCTGCTCGAAGCGCTCCATGAGCTGGTTGACCTCGGTCACCGTGGTGCCCGAGCCGCGGGCGATGCGCGAGCGGCGCGAGCCGTTGAGGATCTTGGGGTTCGCGCGCTCCTGCGGGGTCATCGAGCGCACCATCGCCTCGATGCGGTCGACCTCGCGCTCGTCGAAGTTCTCCAGGGCCTCGCGCATCTGCCCGGCGCCCGGGAGCATCCCGAGCACCTTCTTCATCGAGCCCATCTTCTTCAGCTGCTGCATCTGGTCCAGGAAGTCCTGCAGCGTGAAGTCCTCGCCGCCGGCGACCTTGGCCGCCATGCGCTCGGCCTCGTCCTGGTCGAAGGCCCGCTCGGCCTGCTCGATGAGGGTGAGGACGTCACCCATGTCGAGGATGCGCGAGGCCATGCGGTCGGCGTGGAAGCGCTCGAAGTCGGTGAGCTTCTCACCGGTCGAGGCGAACAGGACCGGCCGGCCGGTGACCTTGGCGACCGACAGGGCGGCGCCACCACGGGCGTCGCCGTCGAGCTTGGTGAGGACGACGCCGGTGAAGTCGACGCCCTCGAGGAACGCCTGGGCGGTGGCCACGGCGTCCTGACCGATCATCGCGTCGAGGACGAAGAGGGTCTCGTCGGGCTGGACGGCCTCCTTGATGGCGGCGGCCTGGGCCATCATCTCGGCGTCGACGCCGAGGCGGCCCGCGGTGTCGACGATGAGGACGGAGTGGAGCTTGTCCTGCGCCTGGGCGAGGCCGGAGCGGGCGACGGCGACCGGGTCGCCGACGCCGTTGCCGGGCTCGGGCGCCCACACCGGCACCCCGGCCCGCTCCCCCACGACCTGGAGCTGGGTGACGGCGTTGGGGCGCTGGAGGTCGGCGGCGACGAGGAGCGGGGTCTGGCCCTGGTCCTTGAGCCACTTGGCGAGCTTCCCGGCGAGCGTCGTCTTACCGGCGCCCTGGAGGCCGGCGAGCATGATGACCGTCGGCGGGCGCTTGGCGAAGCGCAGGTCTCGCGCCTGGCCGCCGAGGATCTCGATGAGCTCGGCGTTGACGATCTTGACGATCTGCTGGCCCGGGTTGAGGGCCTTGGAGACCTCCTCGCCCAGCGCGCGCTCACGGACGGCGGCGGTGAACTCGCGCACCACCGGGAGGGCGACGTCGGCCTCGAGGAGGGCGCGCCGGATCTCGGAGACGGTGGTCGTGATGTCCTGCTCGGACAGCCGTCCCTTGCCGCGAAGGTTGCGGAAGGTGGCTGTCAGGCGGTCGGAGAGGCTGGCGAACAAGGAGGGTCCTCGCGTGCTCGATGGGGTGGTCTGTCTCCCAGGGTATCCGCCCTGCGGCCGGTTCAGCGGGCCGGGGCTCTACCTGGCGGCGAAGTCGGCCCTTGTCCGGCACTCCCGCGGAGCACCGCCGCGCCCGCCGCGGGCCGGGTCAGGCAGCCCCCGGGTCCCGCGCGACGGTCCCGCGCAGGCGCTCGGTGGCCGCTCCGACGAGCCGGGCGACCAGGCCCGCCCGCCACGGCGTCCAGGCGGTCGGCCCGGCGGCGGAGGCGTCGGCGGCCGTGAGCAGGTGCAGCGCCTCGAGCAGCGCGGGGTCGTGCCGGACGGCGTCGAGCAGCTCCTGCGCCACGGCCGGGTCGGCGACGTCGCGGGTGGTCGCGAGGTCGGCGAGCGTGAGGTGCTCCCGGACGAGGAGGACGACGGCCTCGCGCACCGCGGGGTCCACGCCGAGCCTCGCGAGCACGTCGGCGGCGCGCCGCGCGCCCTCCTCGGAGTGGTCGCCCGCCCCGGCCACCTTCCCGATGTCGTGGAGGATCGCGGCGAGGAGCACGGGCTCCTCGAGCGCGGGCGCCAGGTCACGGCGCTCACGCAGCAGCACGGCGGCGTTCGCAGCGGTCTCGACCAGGTGGCGGTCGACCGTGTGCCGGTGGACGGGGGCGCGCTGGGGGCGGTTGCGCACGTCGGCCCACTGCGGCACCCAGCGGGTGACGACCCCGGCGAGGTCGAGCGCCTCCCACACGGGCACCTGCGCCGGACCGGCGGCGAGCAGGGCGAGCAGGTCGGCGCGGGCCTCGGCGGGCCACGGCACCGGGGGCGCCGGTGCCCGGTCCAGGGCGGCGAGGGTCACCGGGGAGAGCGGCAGCCCGGTGCGCGCGGAGGCGGCGGCGGCCCGCAGGGTGAGCCCGCTGTCGCCCTCGAGGTCGACGTCCCCGGCGAGGACGAGCTCGCCGTCGTGCTCGGCGAGACCGGGCGCCACGAGCCGCAGTCGCGGCGGCACCCGCTGCCCTCGCACCGTGCGCGGGCCGCGCCAGCGGGGGGTGGTGCGCCGTAGCGCCTGGCGGGCCCGGCGGGTCGTGACGTCGAGCGCGGCGCTCACCACGCGGGCGGCCTGCGCGAGCTCGGTGAGCAGGGCGTCCGAGTCGGTCAGCCCGAGTCGGGCGGCGACGTCGGGAGCGTCGGCCCGCAGCAGCCGGTTCGTGCGGCGCCGGGAGACGAGGGCGACGGCGTCGCGGACGTCGAGGAGGAAGGCGGCGGCGTCGTCGACCTCCCCGTGCGGGCGGTCGGCGAGCCACGTCGCGGTGAGCGCGTCGAGGACGACGACGTCGCGCAGTCCGCCGCGGGCCTCCTTGAGGTCCGGCTCGATGAGGTAGGCGAGCTCGCCGTGGCGCTCCCCCCGCTCCCGCACCGAGGCGAGGAGCTCGGGCAGCCGCCGGCGGGCGGCGCCGCGCCAGTCGTCGAGCAGGGCACGGCGGGCGCGGGTGACGACGACGGGGTCGCCGGCGACGTGGCGGACGTCGAGCAGCCCGACCGCCGAGACGAGATCCTTGGAGGCCACCTGACGGCACCCGGCGAGACTGCGCACGGAGTGGTCGATGTCGAGCCCGGCGTCCCACATCGGGTACCACAGCGACTCGGCGAGGGGGGTGACGGCCGAGACGTCGTGCCGGCGGCCGTCGTGGACGAGGACGACGTCGAGGTCGCTCGTCGGCCCGGCGTCCCGGCGGCCCTGGGAGCCGACGACCGCGAGGGCGAGGCCGGTGTGGTCGGCGGGTGCCACCGCCTCCCAGAGGTCGCACAGCGCCGCGTCGACGAGCGCCGCCAGCTGCTCGCGGTAGCGGGCACCCGACACGCCGGCCCCGCCCGCCCCGGCAGGGGTGGGCGGGGCCAGCGCGAGCCGGGCCTCGCGCAGCGCGGCGACAGCGGCGGCGGAGGCCCGGCCCACGTCAGATCGCGACGACGCCGCGGTCGCCGGTACGCACCCGGACGACCTCCTCGACCGGCACGACCCACACCTTGCCGTCCCCGATCCGGCCCGTCTGGGCCGCGTGGACGATCGCGCCGCTCACCAGGGTGACGTCCTCGTCCTCGACGAGGACCTCGACGCGGATCTTGGGGACGAGGTCGACGGCGTACTCCGCGCCGCGGTAGACCTCGGTGTGCCCGTGCTGGCGGCCGTAGCCGCTCGCCTCGGAGACCGTCATGCCCTGGACGCCGACGCTGGTGAGCGCCTGCTTGACGTCGCCGAGCCGGTGGGGCTGGATCACTGCGGTGATGAGCTTCATGAGCCGACCTTCTCTTCGGTGCTGACGGGGGCGGAGGCGGCCACGCGCTGCGGGAGGCTGGTGGCCAGACCGCCGCCGAGGCCCTCGTAGGCCGACTCGCCGTGGACGGCGGAGTCGATCCCGCCGGCCTCGACCTCGTCGCTCACACGCCAGCCGAGGGTCGCCTTGAGAGCGAGGCCGATGACGAGGGTGACGACCCCCGAGAAGAGGATCGCGACGACGGCGATGATCACCTGGACGGCGAGGAGGTTGAGGCCGCCGCCGTAGAACAGGCCACCGTCGGTGGCGAGGAAGCCGATCATCACGGTGCCGACGAGACCGCCGACGAGGTGGACGCCGACGACGTCGAGGGAGTCGTCGAAGCCGAGGCGGTACTTGAGGGAGACGGCCATCGCGCACAGACCACCGGCGACGAGGCCGAGGGCGATGGAGCCGACCGGGCTGAGGGAGCCGGCGGCGGGGGTGATCGCGACGAGGCCCGCGACGATGCCGGAGGCGGCACCGAGGGAGGTGGCGTGCCCGTCACGCAGCTTCTCCACGACCAGCCAGCCGAGGATCGCGGCGGCGGTGCACGTCGTGGTGTTGACCCAGGCGAGACCGGCGAGGCCGTCTGCGGCGTAGGCGGAGCCGGCGTTGAAGCCGAACCAGCCGAACCACAGGAGGGCGGCGCCGAGCATGACGAAGGGGAGGTTGTGGGGGCGGCTGGGCTCACGGCCGAAGCCGCGACGCTTGCCCACGACGAGGGCCAGGACGAGGGCCGCGACACCCGCGTTGATGTGGACGACGGTGCCGCCCGCGAAGTCGATCGGGTCGGCGATGGAGGCGAAGGGGCCGTCCCCGCTGAGCAGGCCGCCGCCCCAGACCATGTGGGCCATCGGGAAGTAGGCCAGGGTGACCCACAGGCCGGCGAAGACCATCCAGGTGCCGAACTTCACGCGCTCGGCGAGCGCGCCGCTGATGAGGGCGGTGGTGATGATCGCGAACGTCACCTGGAAGCCGACGTCGACGATGACCGGCAGGCCGCCGTCCATGACGAACTCCCCGGCGTCGTCGAGGATCGCGCCCTGGAGGCCGAACATCTCCAGGGGGTTGGCGAAGATGCCGCCGATGCTCTCGCTGCCGTAGGACATCGACCAGCCCCACAGCACGTAGATCACGCCGATGACGCCCATCGCCCCGAAGGACATCATCATCATGTTCAGGACGGACTTGGACCGGGTCATGCCGCCGTAGAAGAACGCCAGACCTGGCGTCATGAGCAGCACGAGGGATGCCGATATCAGCATCCATGCGGTGGTACCGCTGTCGAGTTCCATAGGTGGTCCTCTCGCTCCCGGCTCTCGTGCGGCCGGCTGAGGGACACCCTCCTCGCGTGAGGTTTCACGTGTGCCGCCGCCACGTTTCACTCCCGTTACGGTCACGGCGGGCGTGTGACGGGCGTGTTACGGGGCGGCGGCGCAGCGCCCGGACGGGCTCAGCTGAGCAGCGCGTCGACGAACTCCTCGGGGACGAACGGGGCCAGGTCGTCGGCCCCCTCCCCCAGTCCGACGAGCTTGACCGGCACCCCCAGCTCACGCTGGACGGCGATGACGATGCCGCCCTTGGCGGTGCCGTCGAGCTTGGTGAGAACGATTCCGGTGACGTCGACGACGTCGGCGAAGACCTGCGCCTGGCGCAGCCCGTTCTGGCCGGTCGTCGCGTCGAGCACGAGGAGGACCTCGCTCACCGGCGCCTGCCGGGAGATGACGCGCTTGATCTTGCCGAGCTCACCCATGAGGTCGGCCTTGTTCTGCAGCCGGCCCGCGGTGTCGACGACGACGACGTCCGCGCCGCTCTCCCGGCCGGCGCGCACGGCGTCGAACGCGACGGCGGCCGGGTCGGCGCCCTCGCGGTCCGAGCGCACCGTCCGGACGCCGACGCGCTCGCCCCAGGTCTGCAGCTGGTCGGCAGCCGCGGCGCGGAAGGTGTCGGCGGCGCCGAGGACGACGTCGAGGTCCTCCGCGACGAGGACGCGGGCGAGCTTGCCGACCGTCGTCGTCTTGCCGGTGCCGTTGACGCCGACGACGAGGACGGTCGCGGGGTGCGGCTCGCCGTCGTCGCCCACGCCCTTGGCGGTGTGCAGCGAGCGGTCCATCGTCGGGTCGACGAGCTGGACGAGCTCCTCGCGCAGGATGTCGCGGACGGTGGCAGTGTCCTTGCTGCCGAGCACCTGCACGCGGGTGCGCAGGCGGTCCATGAGCTCGGTCGTCGGGCCGATGCCGACGTCGGCGAGCAGGAGCGTCTCCTCGATCTCCTCCCAGTCCTCCTCGGTGAGGGTCTCGCGGGACAGGACCGAGAGGATCGACCGGCCGATGGTGCCGGAGCGGGACAGACGCTCACGCAGCCGCACCATGCGGCCAGCGACGGGCGCGGGACGCTCGGTGGTGACCGCGGGCGCCTCGGGGGCCGGCGCGTCGGTCGCGGGCGGCCGCTCGAGGGTCGCGGTGTCCTGCGGCTCCTCGGTGAGGACGCCGCTCTCGGCGCGCTCCTCCGGCAGGCTCGGTGGGCGCCGGCGGCGCAGGCCCGAGGTGAGGGCCGCCCCTCCGGCGACGAGGACGACGAGGACGACGGCGAGGATGGCCCACAGCTGATCGGTCACAGCAGACCAGTCTGGACCACGACCGGCGGCCGGGGCCACCGGGCGTGCTCGAACCGGCGCGCCTCGCGGCACGTCGGCGCCTTGCCGGGGGCGGGCGCGGCGGCGTCCTGCCGGGGCCGGGCGAGGGTCAGGCGCGCGCCTCGCCGGGCTCGCCGAGCTCGGGGGCGCGCTCCCGCAGGTCGCGCAGCCGGGCGGCGAGCTTGGTCGTGCCGAGCTCCTCGGGGGTGGTGTAGGCGTGACCAGGCTCACTCATGAGGTAGAGGGTGCCCAGGCCGCCGGCGTCGTCCTCGTCGACCTCGTCGGTCCACTCGATCTCGTCGGTGCGCCAGGCGCGCACGGACTCGCGCACCCACGCGACCCAGCCGCCCTCCGGCTTGTTGGCCGAGAGCACGGCGACGAAGACGAGCACCGCGCACAGTGCCGCCAGGATGGTCACCAGGATCGCCCCCGTCATGGCTTCATTATCACCCAGGCTCCGACGGTTCGTGCCACCGGGAGTCACACGGTGGCGTGTCGGTCCTCGTCGGCGAGCCGCTGGCTGATGACGGTCGTCACACCGTCCCCACGCATCGTCACGCCGTAGAGGGCGTCGGCGATCTCCATCGTGCGCTTCTGGTGGGTGATGACGATGAGCTGGGAGTCCTCGCGCAGCTCGGTGAAGATCTCCAGCAGGCGCCCGAGGTTGGTGTCGTCCAGCGCCGCCTCGACCTCGTCCATGACGTAGAACGGGCTGGGCCGGGCCTTGAAGATCGCCACGAGGAGGGCGACCGCGGTGAGTGAGCGCTCGCCGCCGGACAGGAGCGAGAGCCGCTTGACCTTCTTGCCCGGCGGGCGCGCCTCGATCTCGATGCCGGTCCTGAGCATGTCCTCGGGGTCGGTGAGCGTGAGCCGCCCCTCCCCGCCGGGGAAGAGCCGGGAGAAGACGTCCTCGAACGCGGCGGCCGTGTCGGCGTACGCCTCGGTGAACACGCGCTCGACGCGCTCGTCGATCTCCTTGACGATCTCCAGGAGGTCGGCGCGGGACTTCTTGAGGTCGGCGAGCTGCTCGGTGAGGAAGCGGTGCCGCTCGGCGAGGGCCGCGTGCTCCTCGAGGGCGAGCGGGTTGACCTTGCCGAGCCGGGCGAGGTCGCGCTCGGCGAGCCGGCGGCGCTTCTCCTGCTCCTCGCGGACGTAGGGCACGGGGTCGCGCGGCTCCTCGCCGTCGGGCACGACGACGGGCACCGGCTGGTGCGGCCCGTACTCCTCGACGAGGACCTCGGGGTCGATGCCGAGGTCGCTCACCGCGCGCTCCTCGAGCTGGCTGATGCGCAGCCGCTGCTCGGCGCGGGCGACCTCGTCGCGGTGGACGGCGTCGGTGAGCCGGGCGAGGTCCGCCGTGGCCTCCTCGAGCCGCGCGCGCACCTGGCCGATCTCGGCCTCGCGCTCGGCCCGGGCGGCCTCGGCCTCCTCGCGGGCGTCGGCGGCCGCGGCGAGGGAGCGCTCGGCGGCGGCCAGCGCCTGCTCGGCGCCGGCGCGCACGAGCGCCGCGGTCTCGGCCTGGCGGGCGCGGCGGCGTTCCCGCTCCGCCGCCTTGCGGCGGGCGACACGCTCGGCCTCGGCGGCGCGCTCGAGGGAGGCTGCACGGCCGGACAGCGCGCCCGCCCGTTCCTCCACGGTGCGCAGCGCGAGGCGCGCCTCGGTCTCCGCGGCACGGGCGGTGCGGGCGGCCTGGGCGGCGCGGTCCCGCTCGGCGGTGGCGGTGGTGAGGTCGTCCTCGGTGCGCTCGGGCTCCTGCTGGGCGACGGCGAGCCGGGCGACGAGCTCGGCGAGCTCCCGCTCGTGCTCCTCCCCCTTGGCGACGAGCTGGGCGATGGCGGGGCGGATCCGGTCGGCCTCGGCCTCGGCCGAGCGGGCGACCGACCCGAGCCGGCCGAGCTGCTCGGCGACGCCGGCGAGGCGGGCGTCCGAGGCGTGGAGGGCGGCGAGGGTCGCCTCGACCTCCTCCTGGGCGCGGGCGACCCGGTCGCGGGCGCCGACGAGCGCGAAGCGGGCCTGCTCGGCGCGGGCGGTGGCGGCGTCGACCTCCGCGGCGGCCTCCTCGTGGGCGGCGTGCAGCTCCAGGACGCTCGGCCCGCCCGGCGTCCCGCCGCCGGCGGAGACGCGGGACAGGAGGTCGCCGTCGCGGGTGACGGCGAGGACGTCGGCGGCTGCCACGGCCGCGCGGGCCGCGGCGAGGTCCTCGACGACGACGGCGCCTGCGAGGAGCGTGCGCACCGCCCCGGCGACCTCCTCGGAGGCGGTGACGACGTCGCGCAGCCAGCGTGCACCCGCGGGAGGTGCGGCGTCCTCACCGGTGGGCGCGGCCGCCCCGGCGACGACGAGCCGGACCTGGCCGAGGTCCTCGTCGCGGGCGCGCCGGATGGCGTCGACGGCGACGTCGGTCGACTCGACGACCGCCGCGTCGGTGTGCGCGGCGAGGACGGCGGCGACGGCGGTCTCGTACCCGTGCTCGACGCCGAGCGCGTCCGGCAGCGAGCCGCGCAGGCCGGGGAGGCGGTCGGTGGCGGCGAGGAGCGCCCCGGTGCCGTCCTTGCGGGTGAGCGAGAGCTCGAGGGTGTCGCGGCGGGTCTGCCAGGTGCGCCGCTCGCCGTCGGCGGCGCGCTCCTCCTCCTCCAGGGCGCGGACGGCGGCCTCGGCGGCGTCGAGCTCCTCGACGGCCTCCTCGTGCGCCTCGTCGAGCCCCTCCTCGCCCTCCTCTGCGCCCGCGACCTGCTGCTCCAGCAGGGTGAAGTCGGCCTGCGCCTGGCGCACGCGCTCCTCGGCCTCGGCGAGGTTGGCGCGCAGGCGGCCGAGCTCGGACTGGGCAGCCTCGGCGGCGCTGCGCCGGGCGGCCACCTGGCCGGTGAGGCGGGCCAGGCCCTCGCGGCGGTCGGCGACGCCGCGGTGGACGGCGGCCAGCCCGCGCTCCGCCTCGCGCTCGGTCTCCTCGGCCTGCGTGCGCTCGGCGACGAGTGCCTCGAGCGCGGCGCGGGCGGCCTCCACCTCGGCGGCGAGCGCCTGCTCCTCCTCGCGGGCGCGGGCGGCGCGGGCGTCGAGCTCCTCGGGGTCGGTGCCGCGGTGCTCCTGGGCGGGCGTGCCGAGCAGGCGGCTGCGCTCGGCAGCGAGGGAGTGCAGGCCGCGCAGCCGCTCGCGCAGGCCGGACAGGGAGTGCCAGGTGTCGGTGGCCTCGCGCAGCCGGGGCGCCGCGGCGGCGGCGTCGGACTCCAGGGCGGCGAGCCGGGCGCGGGCGGCGTCGGCGGCGCCCTCGACGGCGGCGCGGCGCTCGCGCAGCGCCGTCTCGTCGGCGATCTCCCGCTGGAGGGTGGCGGTGAGCTGGACGAGGTCGTCGGCGAGCAGCCGGGCGCTGGAGTCGCGCAGGTCGGCCTGGATGACCTGGGCGCGGCGTGCGACGTCGGCCTGCCGGGCGAGCGGGCCGAGCTGGCGGCGGATCTCGGTGGTGAGGTCGTTGACGCGGTCGACGTTGGCGCGCATCGCCTCGAGCTTGCGCAGCGCCTTCTCCTTGCGGCGGCGGTGCTTGAGGACGCCGGCGGCCTCCTCGATGAAGCCGCGCCGCTCCTCGGGGCCGGCGGACAGCACGGCGTCCAGCTGCCCCTGCCCGACGATGACGTGCATCTCGCGGCCCATGCCGGTGTCCGAGAGCAGCTCCTGGATGTCCAGGAGACGGCAGGACTCCCCGTTGATCGCGTACTCCGAGCCGCCGCCCCGGAAGAGCGTGCGGGAGATCGTCACCTCGCTGTAGTCGATCGGCAGCAGCCCGTCGGAGTTGTCGATCGTCAGGGAGACCTCGGCGCGGCCGAGCGGGGCGCGGTTGGACGTCCCGGCGAAGATGACGTCGGACATCGAGCCGCCGCGCAGCGACTTCGCGCCCTGCTCGCCCATGACCCAGGCGAGGGCGTCGACGACGTTCGACTTGCCCGAGCCGTTGGGCCCCACGACGCACGTGATGCCCGGCTCGAGGTGCAGGGTCGTCGCCGAGGCGAAGGACTTGAACCCCCGCAGCGTCAGCGTCTTGAGATGCACGGGGGCAGCCTAACGGCACAGTGCCGCGGTTCTGCGTCGCCCACCCGCCGTCTTCCTCACCGTTTCGCGCCCGCCCCCACAACGCCGCTCGCCTCGTCCCTCCCCCCCTCGCCCGGGGCGAGGGGTGAGTCGGGAGGACGAGGCGAGCAGGTGCGTGCGGGCCGGTGCGCCCGCGTCCGCGGCTGGTCAGAGGGCGGGGAACCAGAGCCCGATCTCGCGGGCGGCGGACTCCGGGGAGTCCGAGCCGTGCACGAGGTTCTGGATCACCTGGGTCTCCCACGCGCGAGCGAGGTCGCCGCGGATGGTGCCGGGGGCGGCCGTCGTCGGCTCGGTGGTGCCGGCCAGGGAGCGGAAGCCCTCGATGACGCGCACGCCCTCGACGACGGCGGCGACGAGGGGCCCGGAGCCCATGAACTCCACGAGCGGCTCGAAGTGGGGGCGGCCGCGGTGCTCGGCGTAGTGCTCCCCGAGGAGCTCGGCGTCGGCGCTGCGCATCTCGAGCGCGACGATGCGGTAGCCCTTGGCCTCGATGCGGCGCAGCACCTCCCCGACGAGGGAGCGCTGGACGCCGTCGGGCTTGATGAGGACGAGGGTGCGTTCGGTGGTCTGGGTGGAAGTCACGGGGCGACCCTACCTGGCGGGAGGCGCGTCCCCGGTGACGGCCGGGCCCTCACCCGCGCGCGCCTGGTACTCGCGCTCCTCGCGCTCGCGCACCACCCGCTCGGCGTCGATCTGGCTGCCGACGCGCAGCGACACGAGCCACAGCACGGCGAAGACGGCGCCCACGATGAACATCATCGGCACGACGACACCGGTGGCGAGGAGCGCGACCTGGAGCATGGAGCCGAGCACGTACCCGGCCACGCCGCGGCGCACGAGCGCGCCGGCCACCAGCGCCCACAGGGCGAGCACGCCGCCGCCGACGAGCAGGACCGGCACGGAGGTCAGGCGCAGGCCGTAGACGACCAGTCCGGCGAAGAGGACGACGAACGCCTCGCTGATCAGGAGGGTGGCGGCGAAGAGCGCGCGGGCGCTGCGGGTGGGACGACTCATCGCCACGATCCTACTGAGCCGGGGAGAGCTCGCCGACGAGCGGGACGACGTCGGCGATGGAGTCCATCACGCGCGTGGGCACGTAGGGGAAGCGGTCGACCTGCTCGGGCTTGGTGGAGCCGCTGAGGACGAGGATCGTGCGCATGCCGGCCTCGAGGCCGGAGACGACGTCGGTGTCCATCCGGTCCCCGATCATCACCGTGGACTCGGAGTGCGCGTCGATCCGGTTGAGCGCGCTGCGCATCATGAGCGGGTTGGGCTTGCCGACGAAGTAGGGCGCGACGCCGGTGGCGCGGGTGATGAGCGCGGCGACGGCGCCGGTGGCCGGCAGGGTGCCCTCGGCCGAGGGGCCCGAGGGGTCGGGGTTCGTCGCGATGAAGCGCGCCCCCTTCTCGATGAGCCGGATCGCGCGGGTGATCGCCTCGAAGGAGTAGGTCCGCGTCTCGCCGAGGACGACGTAGTCCGGGTCGACGTCGGTCATCGTGTAGCCGACCTCGTGCAGCGCCGTCGTCAGCCCCGCCTCCCCGACGACGTAGGCGCTGCCGCCGTGGCGCTGCCCGTCGAGGAACTGGGCCGCCGCCATCGCGGAGGTCCAGATCGCCTCCTCGGGCACGTCGATGCCGCCGGCCCGCAGCCGCGCGCACAGGTCACGCGGCGTGTAGATCGAGTTGTTGGTCAGGACGAGGAAGCGCCGACCCGAGGTCATGAGCGCCTCGATGAACTCGGCGGCGCCCGGCAGGGCGCGGTGCTCGTGGACGAGGACCCCGTCCATGTCGGTGAGCCAGCTCTCGACGTGCTTCATCTCGCTCATGGACACATCGTGCCGCACCGCGGCACACCGGAGGTCCCGGTCTCACCCAGGGGGACCCGGACCTACGTCTCGCCGAAGCCGTCCTCGACGACCTGGGCGACGGCGTCGAGCGCGAGCTCGGCCTGGGGCCCGGTCGCCCGGACGGTGAGCTGCGCGCCGCCCGGCAGGCCCAGCCCGATGAGGGCGAGCACGCTCGCCCCGTCGACCCCGTTGACCTCGACGTGGGCGTCGAACCCGGAGACGAGCCGGGCGAGGGTCGCGGCCGGGCGCGCGTGCAGGCCGAGGGAGTTGCGCAGGACGAGCACCCGCTCGAGGACCTCCTCCCCCGGCTCGGACGCGGTGGTCTCGGTCGGGTGCGCGCCGGGGAAGGACGCCGCCGCGGCCTCGGCCGCGCGGGCCACCGCCTCGGCCCCGGCCCCGCCCTGGGCGGCGACGGCAGCCGCCACCGCACCCTCGACGAGCGGGGCGTCGGCGAGCACGACGTCGTCGCCCCCGACGAGCTCGAGGACCGACTCGGCGGTCATCGTCGCCGAGCCGAGGTCGGTGATGACGACGACGCCGTCCTCACCCTCGGTGAGCTCCTCCAGCGCGCTGGCGACCTTGTCGAAGCTCGTGCCGATGCGACCGTCGACCGTGCCGCCCGCGGCGCGGAGCACGACGTCGGGCGCCATCTGCTCGGCGACCTCGCACACCCCCCGGGCGAGCTGGGCCGAGTGGGACACGACGAGGATCGCCGTCGTCATGACGACTCCTGGTCCCCCGCCGCGGCGTCTGCGGCGGCCCGCAGGACGAGCGCGCTCGACTGCGCGCCCGGGTCGCGGTGACCGGCGGACCGGTCACCGAGGTAGCTGGCCCGCCCCTTGCGGGCGACGAGCGGCTCGGTGGCCCGGGCCCCCTCCTCCGCGGCCTGCGCGGCGGCCTCGAGGGCGGCGCGCGCCGAGCCCCCGACCTCGGCCACCGAGCGCGCGGCCGCGGCGGCCGGGGCGAGCGCGTCGACCATGGTCTTGTCCCCGGTGGTCGCCTTGCCGCGGGCCTGGACGCCCTCGACGGCCGCCGTGAGCATGGCGGCGACCCCGCCGGCGTCGAGCGGGCCCTGCCCCGCCGCCGTCGCCGCGCGGAGGAAGGCGGTGCCGTAGAGCGGCCCGGCGGCCCCGCCCACCGTCGACATGAGCGTCGTGGCGATGAGCTTGAACACCGCGGCTGGGCTGTCCGGCGTCGCGTCGGCGAGCTTGGCGGTCACCGCGGTGAACCCGCGGTCGAGGTTGTCGCCGTGGTCGCCGTCGCCGATCTCCCGGTCGAGCTCCATGAGCGCGATGCGGTTCTCGGCGACCGAGCTCTGCGCGAGCTCGGCCCAGCGCACCGCCCAGGCGGTGTCGAGTGTGTCGTCCATCTCGTCCTCACATTCCCTGACGCAGTGCCACCGTAAGCGCCGGAGCGTCCCACAGCGAGACGAGCTCCTCGTCCAGCGGCATGACGCTGATGCTCGCGCCCGCCATGTCCAGGGAGGTGACGTAGCTGCCGACGAGCGAGCGCACGACCGTCGCGCCGCGGGCCTCGAGGATCCGCCGGGCGGCGCCGTAGAGGATGTACAGCTCGAGCGACGGGGTGGCGCCCATGCCGTTGACGAGGAGGAGGACGTCCTTGCCGTCGACCCCGCCGAGGTCGGAGAGGACCGGCTCGAGGAGGAGCTCGGCGGTCTCGTCGGCGGACACGGCCTTGACGCGGCGGCGGCCCGGCTCGCCGTGGATGCCGATGCCGACCTCGACCTCGTCGTCCTCGAGGTCGAAGGAGGGCCGGCCGGCGGCGGGGACGGTGGGGGCGCTCAGCGCGATGCCCATGGTGCGCACGGCCGCGGCGGTGCGCTCGGCGACGGCGACGACGGCGTCGAGGTCGTCACCGCGCTCGGCGGCCGCCCCGGCGATCTTCTCCACGACGAGCGTGCCGGCGACGCCGCGACGGCCCGCCGTCCACGTCGAGTCCTCGACGGCGACGTCGTCGGCGACGAGGACGCTGCGCACCGAGAGCCCCTCGGCCTCACCGAGCTCGGCCGCGACCTCGAAGTTGAGGACGTCCCCGGTGTAGTTCTTGACGATCTGGACCACGCCCGCCCCACTGTCGGCGGCCTGCATGGCGGCGAGGATCGGCTCGGGGCTGGGCGAGGTGAAGACGGCGCCGGGGACGGCGGCGTCGAGCATGCCGACGCCGACGAAGCCGGCGTGGAGCGGCTCGTGGCCACTCCCCCCGCCGGACACGAGGCCGACCTTGCCGGGGACGGCGCCGCCGGCGCGCGAGACGAAGAGCGGGTCCTGGCTGGCGGTGAGGATGTCGGAGTGCGCGGCCACGAGGCCGGCGACGGACTGGGTGACGACGTCACCCGGGTCGTTGATGAGCTTCTTCACAGCGGTCTCCCTCGTCGTCGTGGGACGGTGCGGCCGCCGCCCGCACACTCGTGCGACCCGGCGTCCCCGCCTGTGTCCACACCGTACCCGCCGCGCCCCCGCACCGGCAGGCCCAGCACTCCCGCATTCGTGCCCTCCATCCCGTCCCCCTCCCCCTTCCGCCGAGCGCTGGATCGTGCACGCGCGGGGCGTGCGGGATCCAGCGCTCGG
>NZ_VDFS01000064.1:0-6646 GCF_006151955.1 Georgenia sp. 311
AGCCGACTTCCGCACGACGACGGCGGAAGTCGGCTCTCGCGCGAAAGTCGGCTCTCGCGGGAGGGGGGTGGCGTCAGCGGTGGTCGGCTGCGGGCTCCGGAGTGAGGGCCGGGGCCTCGGGGGTGGGGGGCGTCGCCTGGGCAGCGGGCGGGGTGGGCTCGTCAGCCGGGGTGACGGGCTTGCGGACGAGGAAGGAGACCGCGACGGCGACGACGGCCAGGCCCGCGCCCCAGAGGAACGCGTCGTGGATGCCCGCGGCCTGGGCGACCACCGGGTCCAGGCCCTCGGCCACGCCGTCGGCGGTCCGGGTGGACATCACGGTGATGAACAGGGCCGTGCCGGCACCGCCGGCGAGCTGCTGGAGCGTGTTCATGATCGCGCTGCCGTGGGAGTACAGCGCGGGCTCCACCGACCCGAGGGCCGACGTCATGAGCGGGGTCATGAGGAACCCGAGCCCGATGCTCAGCAGGACGTGCACGAGCACGACGTGCCACGTCTCGCTCCCGGAGCCGAGCAGCGTCATGAGCGCGAGCGCGGTCGCGACGGCGACGGATCCGGGCACCACGAGCGGGCGCGGTCCCACCCGGTCGAACAGGCGCCCGACGAGCGGGGCGATGAGGCCCATCGTCAGACCGCCGGGGAGCAGCACGAGACCGGTCTCCAGCGTGCTCAGCCCCATGACGTTCTGCAGGAAGATCGGCAGCAGGATGAGGGTGCCGAACAGCGCGCCCATCGAGATGAGCATCATCCCGACGCCCACGCTGAAGGTCCGCGACCGGAACGGGCGCAGGTCCAGGAGGGCGGCGTCACGCCGCTGCAGCCCGAGCTGGCGCCACACGAACACGGTGAGCGCCGCCGCGCCGACGACGAGCGGGACGACCGGCGGCACGGCGGCGTGCCCCTCGGTCGACTCCCCGATGCTGCTCAGCCCGTAGATGAGGCCGCCGAACGCGGTGGCGGACAGGAGGATCGACAGCGCATCGAACGGCACGGCGCGCGGCGTGGTGATGTTCTTGACGAGCGAGCCGCCGACGACGAGCGCGAGCGCTGCGATCGGGAGCACGGCGAGGAAGATCCAGCGCCAGCCGAAGTTGCTGAGGATGAAGCCGGAGAACGTCGGCCCGGTGGCCGGGGCGACGGCGATGACGATGGAGATCAGGCCCATCGTGCGGCCGCGGCGCGAGACCGGCACGAACGTGAGCACGGTCGTGATGAGCAGCGGCAGCATGACCGCGGTCCCGCTCGCCTGCACCACCCGGGCGAGGACGAGCACCGGGAACACCGGCGCGAGCGCCGCGAGCGCGGTCCCGGCCGTGAACGTCCCCATCGCCGCGAGGAACACCGAGCGGGTGGAGAAGCGGGTGAGGATGAGGCCGGTGGTCGGGATGACGACGGCCATGGTGAGCATGAACGCCGTGGTGAGCCACTGGGCGGTGGCCGCGGTGACGGCGAACTCGTCCATGAGGCGTGGGATCGCCACGCTCATCACGGTCTCGTTGAGGATCATGACGAACGAGGCGACGAGCAGCACCCCGATGACGAGCTTGACCTGGGAGGGCACGGGCGCGTCCGCGGCGGGTGCCTCGACCCGGCCGGCGGGTTGCTGCTGGTCGACGGTCATGGGGCCTCCTGCTGGTGGGTCGGACGTGGCCGCGCTGCCCCGCGGTGCGCGGGGGCACCGTCGGGTGCTGCCGCGCGAACCGGCGAGCAGTCTAGGTCTGCGGTCCCGCGTGGGGGCCACACTTTTCTTCCGCCGTGTCGCCACGACCCTGTCCCCAACCCCGGAAGGGCCTCAGATCTTCCGTCATCGGACAGTGCCCCCCGTCACCGACACCGCCGCCCGTCCGGGCGCCCTCCCGGTGCCCACGACGTGACCATTCCTTGACGGGCGCTAGCCCTGCCGTTAACGTCCGAATTCACGGACCCGCCACGGCCAACGACGGCCTGGGTGCGTGAACGGCACGTACGACGCATCGGGGGGTGTGCAGGGTCTGTGGTCGTTCTCGTCCTCGTCGCGCCACGCCTCCCCGTGCCCGGGGAGGGGGTGGTACTCGCACGTCCGCTTGCGACCAGCACGCCGAGCAGATGAGGAACGAAAGACATGCAAAGACGTTCGACAGCGTTGACGGGCCGCCGGGTCCGCCTGTTCACGGGGGGTGCGGCCGGCGCCGCGCTCATCGCCTCCTTGTTCGCCGCCCCACCCTCGCTGGCACAGGTGCCCGCGCAGGTGGAGGGCCTGGAGGTGGAGCAGCAGTACGGGTTCGCCACGCTGAGGTGGGAACCGGTCGACGGGGTGAGCGAGTACCAGATCGAGCGCACCGAGGTCGACGAGAACGACGAGCCGGTCGGGGAGCCGGTGATCACCGGCCTTTGGCGGCCCAACCGGCAGGTCGACCAGGAGGTCCCGACCTTCGCCGACGCGAACTTCGACCCGGGCGACAGGTTCCGCTGGCGGGTCGGCATCCCCGGCGAGGGGTTCTCCGAGCCGGTCCACGACACGACCCTGCCGCACTGGGGCGACCCGGACACGCCGGGGGAGGGCCTGCGCACCGGCTGGGAGCTCGAGGCCGCCGCGCGGTTCACCACCGACGTCGAGGAGCAGGCCTACACGGCGCAGATCGACGAGCTGAGCGACCGGGTGCGCGTCGTCGAGATCGGGCAGACGCTCCAGGGGCGCCCGATCAACATGTTCGTCATCGGCTACCCGAGCCCGCCCGAGACGGCGGAGGAGGTCGCCGCTGGGGCGACGGCGCTGGTCAACTGCAACGTCCACGGCAACGAGCCGTCCTCCCGCGAGGCGTGCCTGATCCTCGCGCGCAAGCTCGCGTTCGACGACGACGAGCGCACCATGGACCTGCTGTCCGACGCGACCGTGCTCCTCGTCCCGTCGATCAACGGTGACGGGCGGGCGCTCAACCAGCGCGGCAACGCCACCGGCCAGGACCTCAACCGCGACTTCTCCCTCATCCGGCAGCCCGAGACGTTCGCGTTCACCGCGATGCTGCGCGACTACCAGCCCGACGCCGCGTTCGACGGGCACGAGTACGGCAACAACCAGGCGGGCGACCTGCCGATCCTCTTCCCGCGCCACCTCAACGTCCCTGAGCCGGTCTTCGGGCAGAGCAAGGACCTCGTGGAGAACTGGCTGTACGAGCGGGGCTCGGAGGACGGCTGGTGGTTCTGTCCCTACGGCTGTGAGGGGGGCAGCACGGTGGGCCAGAGCCAGGAGACGATCCTGCGCAACACCCTGGGTCTGAAGAACATCGTCGGCGTGCTGCTCGAGGCGCGCAGCGCCGGCGGGCCTACCCGCCCGGCCGACGGTGGCTCGCAGACCCCCGAGGCCCGCAAGCGCAAGACCTACTCGGCGATCTACACCTTCGAGCAGTTCTTCGACTACTTCGACGCCAACCAGGACGCGATCGAGGAGGCGGGCGAGGAGGGGCGCCGGCTGCAGCGGCTCAACCGCGGGCCGATCGTCTTCCGCGGCGCCTACACGGTGGACCCGTTCCCGGCGCCGCACCCCGGTGAGGCCCCGCCGAACCCGGAGGTCCCCGGCCCGGAGCAGATCCTCGACGCCCCGGTCTGTGGCTACCTCCTCACCGAGGAGCAGTACCACGGCGTGCGGGAGGACAGCCCGCCCGGGTTCCCGACGACGGTCGCCGAGCGGATCGAGGCGCACGGCTGGCGGGTCCAGGAGCGGGCTCGCGGCTACATGGTCCCGCTGACCCAGGACCAGCGCGGCCTCATCCCGCTCCTGCTCGACGGCGACGCCGCTGAGCCGTGGGTCTCGGCCCAGCGGCTCTACGGGCCGGCGAACAACCGTGTGGCGCTGCCCGACAGCGCGTGCGGCAAGACCCGGCTCAACCCGTCGGTCGGCGGCCCGGCCCAGCAGGCCGAGCTCGTCTACACGACGGACTGACCCGCGGGACGGCAGCGCCCCGGACCTCCTCGTGAGGTCCGGGGCACTGCCGCGCTGGCTCAGCCGTGCGCGGTGAGCGCCTCCTCGATCGGGGTGTCGCCGTCGGAGAACTCGATCATCCGGCCGACGGTCGCGGGCTCGGTGAGCGCCGCGGCGACCACCCGGGCGACGTTCGCGCGCGACGTCTCGTGCGCTCCGCCGTCGCCCTTGGTCACGAGGTCGATGCGGCCGGTGGGCTCCTCGAGGGTGAGGGCGCCGGGGGCGACGATCGTCCAGTCGAGGCCGGAGGCGCGCAGGTGGTCGTCGGCGTCCGCCTTGGCCTGGGCGTAGGCGTAGAACGGGTTGTCCTGCGGCACGCCGTGGTCCTGGCCGGCGCCCACGTAGGACACCATGACGAAGCGGCGCACGCCCGCCTGCTTCGCGGCGTCGATGGTGCGGACGGCGGCGTCGCGGTCGACGGCGAAGGTCCGTGCCGCGTTCCCGCCTCCGGCGCCGGCGCTCCACACGACGGCGTCCGCGCCCTGGAGCAGCTCGGCGAGCTCGTCGCGGGAGAGGCGTTCGACGTCGGCGACGACGGCGTCCGCGCCGGTGGCCGCGACGTCGGAGGTGTGGTCGGGGTTGCGGAAGACGCTGGTCACGGTGTCGCCGCGCTCGGTGAGCAGCGGGGCGAGCAGGAGGGCGACCTTGCCGTGGCCGCCGATGATGGTCACGTTCGACATGGGGTTCCTCCGGGTCGGGTGCGGGGGTTCGTTCGACGCTAGGTGGGCCGGGGCGGGAGCGCACCCCGGCGCGACGCCCGGGGGCCGGATGCGGGGACGGGGCCCGGGCGAGGGGTGAATGATGGACGGAGAGGGGGTGCCGCCGGGGTGCCCACGGCGGTGAGGAGTGCCCGTGGCAGCTGAGGTCGTGAGCCGGACAGAGGTCCGGAAGGCGGAGGGCACGCGCACGCTGCTCGTGCTCGGGGGCAGCGGGGACCTCGCCGGGAGGCTGCTCCTGCCGGGGCTCGGCAGGCTGCTCGCGACGGGGATCCACCCCGACCTGCGGCTCGTGGGGGCGGGCGTGGACGACTGGGACGACGAGCAGTGGCGCGCCCGGCTGCGCGAGGTCTTCGTCGCCCAGCCGAGCATCGAGATGGCGCCGTGGGAGCAGTTCGCGCCGCTGGAGGAGGAGCCCGGGAGGGACACGCTCAGGCGGCTGGAGGAGGAGTCCGTCTACCTTCAGGCCGACGTCACCGACCCCCTCGAGCTGCGGCGTCTGCTCAGCCTGTGCGACGGGCCGATCGTCATCTACTTCGCGCTGCCGCCCGCGATCACCGAGCAGGCGTGCCTCGCCCTCCAGGAGATCGGGCTGCCGGAGGGCACGCGGCTCATCATCGAGAAGCCGTTCGGCACCGACCTGGAGTCCGCGCGGCGGCTCAACGAGGTCGTCGCCGGGCTGGTGCCCGAGGACCAGGTCCACCGGGTGGACCACTTCCTCGGCAAGAGCACCGTGCTCAACATCCTCGGGTTCCGCTTCGCCAACCGCATCTTCGAGCCGGTGTGGAACGCGACCCACGTGGAGCGGGTCGACATCGTCTACGACGAGGACCTCGCGCTCGAGGGCCGCGCCCGCTACTACGACCGCTCCGGTGCGCTGCGGGACATGATCCAGAGCCACCTGCTCCAGGTCCTCGCGCTCATCACCATGGACCCGCCGACGACGCTGGGGGAGCGCGACGTGCGCGACCGGATCGCCGAGGTGCTGCGCGCGACGCGGGCTGGGGACCCGGAGATCTACAGCCGCCGCGCCCGCTACGGCGCCGGGCAGGTGGGGGCGCGGGACCTGCCCGCGTACGCGGAGGAGCCGGGCGTGGACCCGGAGCGCGGCACGGAGACGCTCGCCGAGGTGACGTTCTTCATCGACAGCTGGCGGTGGAAGGGCGTGCCGTTCACGCTGCGGTCGGCGAAGGGGGTGTCGCCCACGCGCAAGGAGGCGCTGGTGACGTTCAAGCCCGTGCCGCACCTGCCGCTCGGGCTCACCGGGACCTCCCAGCCGACCCGGCTGCGCATCGGGCTCGGGCCGGAGTGTCTCGACCTCGAGCTCGACGTCAACGGCACCGGCGACCCGTGGAGCCTGGACCGCGTCATCCTCTCGACGAGCTTCGGCGAGGGCGACCTGCCCGCATACGGCGAGGTCCTCGCCGGGGTGCTCGAGGCCGACCCGCTGCTGTCGGTGCGCGGGGACGTCGCCGAGGAGTGCTGGCGGATCGTCGAGCCGGTGCTCGCGGCCTGGAGTGAGGGGCGGGTCGCGCTCGGTGAGTACCCGGCGGGCTCCGACGGGAGCAGCGGGTGAGGCAGCGGGTCCCGAGGACGGCGGCGGTCGTGGCGACGGACCAGTCGCCCGACCTCGACGGGATCCGGGCTCCCGCCGGGGAGGTCCACGCGTGGGTGCCGGCGACCAACCAGACGGTGTGCGGCCTCGCGCTGAGCCGGGAGCCGCTCCTGCGTTTCCCGCACGTGGCCTGGGCAGATGTCCAGCCGGCCACCGGCAGCCGGGCAGACGCCGTCACCGCCGTGTGTCCGCGATGTGCCGCCGGCATGGGCGCGCGCCGCGGGGAGAAGCGGTGGAAGCGGGTCGACCCGCGGCCGTGAGATGACCGGTCCGGGGCGGTCCGGGGCGGTCCGGGGCTGTGGGCGGGGTACGACGTCGGGAGACGTCAGACTGCCCCACCTCGCGGGGCAGTCTGAC
>NZ_VDFS01000064.1:6975-10455 GCF_006151955.1 Georgenia sp. 311
CGCCGGCGTGATCTGCATACGAGAGGGCGCCGGGCAACGTCGCTGCCCACGGCTTGCCTGAGGGTCACCAGGTGGTGTGCTGGGGGTAGGCGGTGCACTCGGTGACGCCGTCGCCGGCGATGACGTATCCGTCGGCCATCGACTCCGCGTTGGCAGGGACGAGGCTGGGGTAGGAGTCCCCTCCGCCGACGATGGCGCCCTCGGCGTTCCGGCAGACGATCCCGATGCGCAGGTTCTCCCACGGCTCCGACGTCGGGTTCGTGAGTCGGATGGTTGCCAGGCCGTAGTCCCCGAGGGTGACCGGGGCCGGCTCGATCGTGGGGAGCGCCTTGCCGCCCATGCCGTAGTCGCTGATGGCGTGGGTCGCCTCCACCCGAGCGGCCCGCGCGGCGCCGACGTCGACCATCGTCCCGACGGCGAACGTGCCCGCCTCGCTGGCGATCACCTCGACCTGCTCGCCGGAGGCGATCAGCTCGTCGTCGGCGTCGAAGACGTTGAAGTGGACGGTGAGGAACTCACCGACGTACCCGCGGGTCTCGACCAGGGCGACCGCCCGGGCGTACTCGCCCTCCTGTCCGACCCCTGCCTCCCTGATGACGATCCCGTCGGCGAGTTCCTCGGACGCGTCCTCGGTTGCCGCCGGGCTCTCCTTCACCGGGGCGGGGGAGGGGGAGGGCTTCTCCTCCTTCGTGGGAGCGGCCCTGGCGGTGACCGTCTCGGCCGGCTGCTGGGTGGTGTCCTCGGTGCCGCACGCGGACAGTGAGAGCAGCGCGACGAGGGACAGGGCAAGGGGGATTCTGCGCACGGGTCCGTGCCTCTCTGAACGATGGAGGGTGGCCGTCGATGGCCACTTCACGTTATCGGCACGTGTATACAGACGTGTCGTGATGTGACAGCGGGACTCCGGACGCCGGCGTCCAGACCGTCAGTGCGGCCGATGGCAGGTACGCCGCGCCGCCTCGCTCAGGCCGGTCCGGTGGCGACGGGGCGGCTGGGGTCGGTGATCCAGTGCGACCAGGAGCCGGGGTACAGGGCGGCGGTGATCCCCGCCTCGTGCGCGGCGAGGACGAGCTGTGCCGCGGTGACGCCCGACCCGCAGTAGGCCGCGACCGGCTCGTCGCCGTCGGCTCCCACCGAGGCGAAGAGCTCGCGCAGGGCGGGCGCGGGGAGGTAGCGGCCGGCGCCGTCGAGGAGCTGGGAGGTGGGCAGGGAGCGCGCGCCGGGGATGTGGCCGGCGACAGGGTCCACCGGCTCGCTCTCGCCGCGGAACCGCTCCGGGGCGCGGGCGTCGAGGACGATGCCGACACGGCCGGCAGCGACGTCGTCGGCGTCGACGGTGGGCAGGTCGCCGGTGGAGGAGGCGGGCGACGACGGCGCGGGCGTGGGGGTTACGTCGCCCGTCTCGAGCGGGCCGCCGGCGGCGACCCACGCGGGGAGCCCGCCGTCGAGGGCGCGCACGTCCTCGTGGCCCAGCCAGCGCAGGCACCACCACGCGCGCGCAGCGGCGGCCGCCACGCCGCCGTCGTACACGACGACGCGGGTGTCCGGGCCGACCCCGAGCCGCCGGAACGCCTCGGCGAGCGCGGCGCGGTCGGGTAGGGGGTGACGGCCGCCGGGGCCGGGCGGGGCGGCGAGGTCGGCGTCGAGGTCGCAGAACACCGCGCCGGGCAGGTGCCCGGCGCGGTAGCCCTCGCGATCCGGCCCGGCGAGCGTCCAGCGGACGTCGAGGAGGAGCGTGGCCTCCTGCTCGGACCGCAGCTGCTCGGGGCTGACAAGCGCGCTCATGCGCTCACTGTGGCACGGCGCGGCGGCCGCGCGTCAGTCGAGCTCGACGGTGCCCGACTCCCCGCCCTCGAAGCGCTGCCCGGTGACCTTCGCCTTCACCAGGCTGAAGAGCTGGACGACCTTGGCGCCGGGCACGTCCCAGTACTGCGCGGCGTGGGCGTGCACCTTGAGCAGGACGACGCCGGGGGTGGTGGGGCCGTCGGGGAACCACGCCTCGACGGAGCTGCTCCACAGCTGCTCGGCGCGGTCGCGGTCGCGCACGACCTCGCAGTCACCGGTGACCGAGACCCACGAGCCGCGCGTGCTGAAGGAGACGTTGACCGACGGGTTGGCCGAGACCTCGGCGACCGTGTCGGAGCGGTCGTCGGCGAAGAACCACAGGTCGCCGTCGAACTCGACCTCCTGCAGGCCCATCGGCCGGCTCACCAGGCGGTGGTCCGCGTCCACGGTCGTGAACATCGCGATTCCGGCGTCCTTGACGAGCTCGGCGATCTTCCTGGTTCCGTCGTCGGTCATCGGGGTCCTCCTCGGACTGGTGGGTGGGGGTCCACCGAAACATGGGGTCATGACCGCCGCGACCGGAGCGTCCCCGCGGAGAAGGGGGGAGGAAGTCGGTCCCTGCCGGCGGTAAGACCTCGACCCCTCCTCGCTGGAGGTCTAACGTGGCAGGTGTTGGCCTGACGTCGCCGACCTCTTTCGCGGGCATTCCTCGGCACTGGTCCAGGAGCCGATACCCAACCGTCTCACCGGCGGTGACGAGTCGCGGGCGTACCCCTGTGGAGGGGAACCATCATGGAGGATCTGGCACGGCTGTTCGGACGAGATGACGTCCTCGCGCTCGAGCGTGAGGTTCCTGGACGCGACACCCGGGACAACGACGTTGGTGTGTTCAACGAGCACATCAGGGGTGAGCTGGCACGGCTGACTCGGGAGGTCGATGCTCCGCAGGCCGCGGACGAGCGCCTCGGCATCCACGGCAGCATGCTGCGCACGACGGTGCTCCACCGCCTCGAGGAGCGGATCGGCGTCGGCGTCGCGGTACGAGACGTCCAGTTCACCATCGGCACGGGGTGCCGACTGATCGGTACCCCGTACGACGTCGAGTACAGCGAGGGCACGGCCTTCGGGTTCGGCGCCAAGCACGACGGCAAGGTCGTCAGCATCGGCACGGAGGGCCAGGCCGCGGGCGGCGTCGGGTTCTACCTGAGCTCACCGGCCGAGGTCGACATGAGCATTACGCCCCAGGGCACCTACGAGTTCTCCTGGTTCGCCGCGGCGGAAGCCCCGGACTGGCGGAGCTTCGGCGGGCTGGGCGTCACCATCTACGCAGACGGGGACTCGACCCCCGTCTTCACTCGACAGGTCCGCCTGTGGGACGTCCACGGCGCCGGTCTGCTGCAGGGCGGCACGGGCAAGGGCGCGTTCGCCAGCGCGTCGAGCCCGGCGCTGCCCGGCGGCTTCGGGCCCATCCCGCTGGCACCGGTCATCGTCCGGATGCGGCCGGGACGTCGCCTCCTCGTGTGGATGTGGTCGTGGCAGATCTCCAACCGGGTGGACGCCACGCTCGCGCTGCTGTCCACGCACGTGCCGGCGGTGCAGCTGTGCGGGTCTCCTCCCTTGGTCATCCACTAGAGCGTCTGTCCCGCGCGCCGTCGGGGAGCAGCCTCGCGCTCCCCGACGACGCGCCGGCCGGCC
>NZ_VDFS01000064.1:10755-28501 GCF_006151955.1 Georgenia sp. 311
TGCTGTGCCTGTCCCGGCACGGAGTAGTCACACACCCCATCCGCGAAGACGTCGGTCAGCCGCGCCCACTCGGCGTCGGTGAACTCCACCCCGTAGTCCTCACGCCGAGGCTCACGGGTCTGGCACTTGATGACGTCGGCCTGCACGCTCTCACCGGCCACCTCGCGCGGGAAGCTGGCCGAGGGGTAGAGCTGCTCGCACTCGGTCGCCGGGTCGCGGTCGAGCGGCTCGGCGATGAACGTCGGGTCCGCGTCGCGCGTCATGCAGCCCTCGACGAGTGCTGCGGGCCGGGTCTCGCCGATCTCCTCCAGCGTCGGCCGCTCGTCGCCCGCCACGTCGAGCTGGGAGAGCCAGGCGTCCATCTGGGTGACGGCGTGGCGCAGCAGCGGACTGGCGGTGCTGAAGCCGCCGTAGCGGTTGTCCTCCAGCAGGCTCACGTGGTTGACCACGCTGCCGTTGACCTCACGCAACCGCTCACGCATGGAGTTGGAGTGGTAGCGGACGTGGATGTCCCCGTTCGGCAGGTCGTCGCTGTAGGCGCGGTAGTCGATGATCGGCGTGCTCGCCAGCCCGCCGCCGCCGCTGGTGAGCCGCCCGGTGCGGTAGGCCGCCTCGACGGCCGGCATGTCGGCCTCGGAGCGCTCGGCGCGGAACTTGCCGTCGTGGTCGTACCCGCCGACCTGCTCGTTGAGGTCGAGGAACTGCTCGGGCGTGATGACACCGTCCTCCAGGGCTCGCAGCCCGTACTGGATGCCCTCGTTGTCCAGCGGCCGCAGCGCGAACCCGGTCTCGGGGTCGCGTCCGTAGGCGTTGACGGTGTGGTCGTAGACGTCGCAGCGCGCCCCGCCGGGGTTGTCGGTCGGGTGGTAGCGCAGCTCCACGGGCAGCACGCTGGGGCAGAACGCCGTCGGGTCGATCCGCTGGGCGCCGCCCGCGACGTTCGGCATCGTCGCGAGGTTGGCGAAGCCGGTGACGGCCCGCTTCTGCTCGTCGGTCCACGCGAGCGCGGGGTCGGTGAAGTAGTTGTTCAGCAGCCGGGCGTCGGTGATGAAGTTGACGGTGCCGAACCCGACCTCGGGGAAGGAGCAGCCCACGACGATCCCGTCGAAGATGCCCGGGTAGTTGTCGGCCGTCTGGTGGGCCTGGTAGCTGCCGCCCGAGCAGCCGAACCCGATGGTGAAGTCCTCGCGCCCGTAGACCTCGATGAACTTCTCCTTGGTCATCGCGGCCGTCTCCGAGGCGAGCAGGTCGCTGCAGTTCTGCCCGAAGACGTTGAGGCTCGAGGAGACGACCGCGTACCCCTGGCCGAGCATCCACGCGTCGGTCACCCCGCCGGTCGTCTCGCCCTGGCGGAACCAGCCGCCGGTGCAGCCACCGCCCAGGGTGTAGATCGCCCGTCCGTTCCAGCCCTTCGGCCGGTGCGCGGGGGAGGGGTCCTTCTCGCGGAGCGGGTCGTGCAGCACCGTGTGCTGGTAGATCCCACGGTTGGCGGTGCCGGTCTCCATCCGGACGATGAACGGGACGCGCTCGCCGTCCGACGTCGTCGTGCGGGCGAGGTCGGCGGGGTAGCGGCGCGCGTCCGCCGGCCACGGCACGTACTCACCGCCCGTGGTCCGGTAGAAGTGGTCGACGCGCGTGGTCGTCGAGCAGTCCTCGTCGAGCGCCGCGCCGAGGTTGCCCCCGATCACCGGGAGCGTGAAGTCCTGCGTCTGGCAGATGAACGGCTGCTCGTGCGGTCCGGCGAACAGCGGGCCCTCGGCGGGGTGGTTGACCACCTCGACGCTCGCCTCCCGCCCGCGCGGTGCGGTGGCCGTGATCGTCTGCGCGCCGAGCTCGAGCCCGTCGACGACGCCGACGAGCGTGCGCCGGTCACCGGACCACTCGAGGTCGACGTCGCGGCGCTCTCCGTCCACCGAGATCCGCACGTGCGGTGGCGCAACTCCCGGCGGCGCCGAGATCTCGATCAGCGCGTCACCGCCGCTGACGAACTCAGGCAGGCTGGAGACCACCTCGATCTCCAGCGCACGCAGCGGCGGACCGTCGCGGCCTTCCGGCGGGTCGGCGTGGGCCGCGGCCGGCAGACCGGCCAGGACAAGTGCGGCAAGGACCGCATGGGCTGACTTCATCGTTGAACCCCCCGGTTTCATGTGCTTCCCTCATCGGAACCCAGCCTTCGCCCGCGGCGGCCGTCCTGGCCGCCGGGGCGGGCTGAGACCCGGATGCTATCGGCCGGGGCCGACACGGCGAGCCGGGGGAGCCGCGTCAGGTCGCGATGACCCCGTGGCCGGTGCCGAGGTGCGTGACGATGACGCCGGGCGCGCAGCGTGCCGGGACGGACGGGACCGGGCCCGCGCCGTCGTGCACGAGCACGTTGACGACGACGCGCCCGACGGCGAGGGCGTGCCACCGCTCGTTGACCATGACGGCCGTGCCGGGCGGGCACATGACCGACAGGTCGTGGTGGTGCCACACGGTGCACGACCCCTCGCCGCCGGGGTGGTCGACGACGGCGACGTTGCCCTCGTCGACCGAACGGACGACGCCGTCGCGCCACCCCTCCGGCGCGCTCTGGGCCTTCCCGGTGTGGATGTGGTGCATGAGGTGCCCGGGGCTGTAGCTGCGGCAGCAGGCGCCGACGGTGCACGGGGCAACGGTGGTCAAGGTGTCTCCTCGTCTCGCTCTTCCCGCGCCGGTCGGCGCGGGCGGGTCTTCCTCCGGGGGCACCGTGCGCGGGGCGCGGTTGCCGGACCAGCACGCCGGAGGGCGTGGCGCTGGTCCTCGTGACCTGGGCAGGACGGTAGCGGCAGGCACCGACATCGCCCGGCGCCGGCTCCGAGTGGCGGCCCTCCGGGTGATGCGCCAAGGTCTGCACTACTCCCGTAGACGACTGCGGGCCCACCTGCTCTGACATCGAAGGAATATCCCCCCATGCGCCGCAAGCACGTCCTGTTCCTCTCCTCCCTCGCCCTTGCCACCATCGGCCTCACCGGCTGCGGCGACGACTCGGCCGACGGTGAGGCCACCGAGCCCACGACGGCGGCCGAGGAGGCGACGACGCCGGAGCAGCCGACGACCCCGGAGCCGGAGGAGACGACCCCGGCCGAGGAGAACAGCGCCGGGAGCGAGACCGACAGCGCCGCGGGCGCCGACCTCGGGGCGAGTGACCCGGGCCCGGCCGCCGAGGGTGCGGTCATCCCCGCCGAGGCCCTGGCCACGCCCCCGGAGGCCATCGGTCCCTACACGCTCGGGGAGGCCACCGGCCCCGCCCGCATGTACAACGACGAGAGCTTCACCGTGATGATCGCGGTCGACAGCAACGTGCTCAGCTCGCCGTACGAGTCGCTGGTGGAGTACATCGAGACCGACAACACGGCCGCTGGCACCGGGAGCTGTGGCACCAACGAGTCGGGTAGCTCGATCACCTGCTACCAGCGCACGGCCGACGGCGTCATCACCGTCACCGCGACCCCCGAGCAGATGAGCCTCGAGGACATGGTGGTGTTCGTGAACCACTACGCCGACCAGGCCGGCGCGGCCTGACGCGGAGTGGTGCGCTCAGAACTGTGTTGCACCGGGCCTGGGGAGTCCTGCCCTAGACAGGCGGGCCTCTCCAGGTCCGGGTGCCGCAGCAGGCCGCGATCGAGCCTCGCGCACAAAGGCGGGTGGAGGCTATCTCTTCTTGCCCAGGCCGGGTGAGCCGGCACTTAGCGGCCGGAAGTTCGATCGAGCTAACTGTCGCTCGAGTTCTGCGTTGGCCTCGCGGCGCCGCTGCCGACGCTCCTGCTCGGTCAGCTGGGATATCGGCGTGGGAGTGAATGCCTTGAGGTTCGCCTTGTTCGGACGCGGGAGCTTTCCGCGCTGATCCGAGTAATAGTGCTTCACGCACTGTGGGCACTTCTGGACGAGCGTCCACGCGCCGGCAGGTAGCGACCCGCGAAGGGCAGTCGCTCCGCACCTCGCCTCGGACTGCTCCCGCTTTCGGGACAGGTGCCACACGCCAGCCGGGTCGATCTTCCACCTTTTGTAGGTCACAGTTGCTCACTATGCCCCAGCCGCACCAGACATTGGGCGGGCGAGTTGAGGCCTAGCTTGCGCACTCACGTCCACTCGCTGCGGGGTGCTCGGGGTCGGCCAGGTGCAGATCGACAGGGCACGCAGACACCCTTCCCGCTGTGCCAGGGCTCAGTGCGACTAGTGGTTCAGTCGGGCTCGCCGAGGGTGACGGCGACGACAGCGTCCCGCAGGCGGACATCGTCGGTGCTCAGGCCGTTCAGTACCTCGTCCAGGGCGACGCCGGTCTGCACGATGCGATCGATCCCGTCAGTCGCCCCGGCCCTCCGCCGCGTCACGAAGACCTTGCCGTAGTCGGGAGCGTCCAGTGGCCGGTGCACGCTGGCGTTCTCTGCGACGGCCGTCGGCCCGAACTCCAGGAAGATGTCGGGCTGCGGGTCGGCGCGCCGGAGCTCCACGCACCATTCCCACTGCCCGACGAAGGGCGTCCGGACCGCCTCGATCCGCCCCGCGGCTGTGGCTCCGAGCTGATCGGTGAGCGTGCTCTGCGCGTAGTGCCGAAGACTCCTCTTCACAGCCGCGAGCGTCCTGCGGCCCTCGTCGAACTGGCGCTTGGCGTGCAGGGCGAGCAAGTCCGCGAACTCCTGCGCAGCGGTCTCCTGGGGACGATGGCCGTACCGCGCGCTCTCGCCGGTCTCGCACATCGCCTTGAGGAAGCGGATCTGGTCCTCGGTGCTCACGACTTCGGGGCCCTCCACGTAGTGCTGGACGAGTTCGTTGATGAAGAAGTGCTGACGCGGGTGCGCCCGTCGCCACCCAGCAGCGCCGGCGACGTGCTCGTTCAGGGCCGTGAGCAGGTCGGTATATGTCAGGACGACGGCGTTCTCCCAGCCGTCCCGCAACAGGTGGCTGACGTGGCGCACGCAGAGGAGTACCACCACGCTCTGCTTCCCGTCTCTCGAGCCGTGCGCGAGATAGCGTTCGTAGCTGTGTCCGTGGCCGTCGGACCACTCGAAGTTCTCCACGACGATTCGTGCGCGTTCGTGGGTGAGCACGATGTCTGCGATGTCGCGTTCGACGTCCTCTGCACTGCTCGTCTCGACCTCTTGTGCAACCCGGTAGCCACTTGCAGGGAGATTGCGCGCAGGGGGCAGCTGACGGTTCACCTTCCCGACGAGAAGCCGCTGGAACGTGTCGCCGAGCTCGTGCGTCCCTTCGGACCTCAGCAACCACGCGAAGACGTTCGACAGCTGCTTCTCGTGGGTGCCGTGGTGCATCACCCGGAAGACGCTGAACCGCTCGGCCAGGCTGTGTGCCAGCGAGGGCACGAGGGCGGTGACGATGTCGTCGAGTGAGTGCGCCGGCATGTTCTCGAGGCTACCCATGGCCTAACCGGCTCACGGGTGTTCAGCGCTGAGAGCGTCTTGTCGGCTCGAGAACCTCGCTGCGCCGACGATGATGTGCGCCCGGGTTGGCACCCCCCGCGGACGTCGTCGAGCAGCGCGGTGAGGCGGAGGGCGTGTGGTCGCTTCGGCGCCCAGAGGAGAGGTCGAGCAGGCGCCCATCCCGCCTGCTGTGACGGTGAGGAGAACCCGGATGGCCTGCGGCTGCGCGGGTAGGAGTCCGCTCGCTGTGACTGCGTCCGCCAGGAAGGCCGACTGCGAGCCGCTTGTCGGGCCCGGCCGACTACTCCCAGAGCTCGACAGCATCCGTGGAGCGCAACTCGATCTGGGCCACACCCTCGTACGTGGTGATCGGACCCTCAACGCAGACCGTCGTGCCGGTAGCGACCTGCTCGATGCCTCCGATGTCCCAGAGCACGATCGTGAACCGTGATCTGTCGGGATAGTCGAGCCCGATGTTCATGAACACGTCATCCGTGGAGTTGCGGATGCTCGCGAGTGGACCGCACACGTACCGGGTGCTTCCGACATAGCTGCCGGCCTCGCTCCAGGAAGTCGCACCGGACGGCCCTGCTACGGCTTCCTGCGTGGGCTCCGACTGTTGCGATTGCTCGGTGGCGGCTCGGACCTCGGCGTCGAGATCCGCGAGCTCGTCGGGGCACCTGTGTGACATCTCGTCGAGAGTCCACGCCAGCTTGCTGTCCGACGTTTGACCGGACTGGACGTAGTACCGGGCATCGGCAAGCAGCTGGGCACACAGGGACGCGTTCGAGGTGGCACCGCCCTGCACAGACCCGGGGCCAGTGCCAGAAGAGCAGCCGACACCGGCTAAACCGACGGTGAGGGGCAAAGCCAAGATGACCGCGAGTCGACGTTTGAGATTGTTCACGTCGGTCGGTCAGTCCGCGGACCAGTCGCACGCGAGTGCGTCGTAACTGTGAGCAGCAGGATCTTGCGTCGCGTGGAAATGTGAGGTTCCGGACTTGCGAACGGTGATGGCGGTGCCGCTGTTCCAGCCAAGAGTGTCAGGAGTCGAGTAGCTGGTGACCTCACCGCTCTGGACGCGAGCGTGCCCCGTGAACTCCCGCCCGAGATCGTCGACGTAAAGCTCGTACTTGTTCGCCGCGTTCACGAAAACTGCGACGCAGTCGTAGGTGCCTGCCTTGAGCTGTGCCGCCGGGGACTGGGCGCTCCACCACCAGATGCCGGCGATCGACAGCATCACTATGACGGCGTATGGCTTCGCCGTCCGCCAGACCGAGTCGCTGGCCATCATCGGAGCCCTCGACGACTGGCGCATACTCGTCGAGAAAGCCGCTGGATGCCTGACCGAAGATCGTCGGCTCTCGCGAGAGGGAAACGCACGGCCGATCCCGAGGGGCGGTGGCTGTGCGCCGTCCGGTGCTGAACTGTGGTCCCGAGTTCTTTCTCGGATGCGTAGTCCAAGGCGCGTTCCTTCGTGTGGCGCGGAATGTGGGAGGGAAGTTCCGCTTGGAGGTTGTCGCGCAAGGTTAGCAGAGTCTTAGTGGTGCGAGTCCCGTTTTGCCGCCTCCGCATTTTGAGGGTGCGGCCTCAGTGAACTATTCGCGGAATGTAGATATTTGGGTCGACGGGACAAGTCGGACATAGGTAGTGGTCGTTAAGGGCTTACGTGAGGCGCGCATGTACGGAAGACCTTGACGTCCCTGGGTGGTCGCGGGACAGTGGCACCTGGTCCCGGCCAGGCCGGGAGGCGTGCGAGCGGCGTCGGAGCCGCCTGACGGGGAGGTCAGCATGAAGGTCCACAGGTCACCGGTCCGGGCTGCGGCGGCGCTCGCAGCGGCGGGTCTCGCGCTCGCCGCCTGCTCCGGCGGAAGCGACGACGGCGGGTCGACCGGCGACGGCGGGGGCGAGACCCTCGTCGTCGGCGTCACCTCCGACCCGGACACCCTCTTCCCGTGGAAGGCCACCCAGTTCCAGGCCATCGACGTCCTCACCAACCTCTACGGCACGCTCACCGAGCTCGACGCCGACCTCGAGGTGGTCCCCGGCCTCGCCGAGGAGTGGGAGGTCTCCGAGGACGGCCTCACGATGACGTTCACGCTCCGCGAGGGCGTGACCTTCCACGACGGCTCGGAGCTCGACTCCGCCGACGTCGTCCACTCCCTCGAGTCGGTCATGGCCGAGGAGACCGCCGCCGTCGCCGCCGCGACCCTCGGCTCCGTCGAGTCCGTCGAGGCGCCCGACGCCCGCACGGTCGTCCTCACCCTGTCTGCGCCGGACTCCTCGGTCCTCGCCGGCCTGGCGAGCGTCAACCTCGCGATCCTCTCCTCGGAGGACACCGAGGAGACGCTCACCACCGCCGCCAACGGCACCGGGCCCTTCGAGCTCGGCGAGCGCGTCCCGAACCAGTCACTCACCGTGACGTCGTTCGCCGACTACTGGGGCGGGGCGCCCGAGCTCGACGCCGTCGAGTTCCGCGTCATCCCCGACGAGACGTCGATCGTCTCGGCGCTGCAGTCCGGCAACGTCCACCTCGCCGTCTTCGACGACCCGCTCGTCGCCCAGAGCGCTGAGAGCGGCAGCGTCGAGGTCACCGAGACGCCGCAGCTCGCCTACCACGCGCTCCAGCTCAACGCCCGGCAGGCCCCGCTCGACGACGTCAACGTGCGCCTGGCGATCCAGTGCGCGATCGACCGGCAGGAGGTGCTCGACACCGCCGCGCAGGGCGCTGGCGAGGTCGTCGGACCGATCACGTCCCCGGCCTACCTCTCCGACCCGGACGCCCGCCCCTGCCACGAGCGGGACTACGACCAGGCTCGCGCGTACCTCGCCGAGGCCGGCTACCCCGACGGCCTCGAGCTCGACGTCATCGTCTCCCAGGGCGAGTACGCCACCTCGGTCAACGAGGCGCAGAACATCCAGGCCCAGCTCGCCGAGGCCGGCATCACCGTCAACCTCGAGGTGCTCGAGATCGGCGCCTACGTCGACCGGTGGGTGGCCGCGGACTTCACCGCCGCCGTCGCCCTCAACGGCGGGCGGCCCGACCCCGAGGGCATGTACGGGCGCTACTTCCCCTCGACGGGCAACCTCAACCAGGTGGCCGGGTACAGCTCCGACACCCTCGACGAGCTCTTCGCCCGGGGCCGGCAGACCGCCGACCCGGAGGAGCGCCGCGCGATCTACGACGAGGTGTCCCGCGAGCTCGAGGACAACGCCGCGTGGGTCTGGCTCTTCAGCTCCTACGGCTTCACCGCCACCCAGTCCGGCGTCGAGGGCTTCGTCCCGATGGCGAACGGGTCGCTGCAGAGCCTGCGCGAGACCACCCTCGGCTGACCCGCCGGCATGCGCGTCGTCGTCCGTCACCCCGTCCTGCGCCGGGTCCTCGAGGCCCTGGGCACGCTGCTCGGTGTCGCCGTCCTCGTCTTCATCATGATGCGGGCGCTGCCGGGGGACCAGATCACCGCCTCCCTCGGCACCGAGGCCGCGGCGCTCACCCCCGCGCAGCGGGAGGCGCTGGAGGCGTACTACGGGCTCGACCAGCCGCTCTTCGTCCAGTTCTTCACCTGGCTCGGCAACGTCCTCACCGGGAACCTCGGCGTGTCGACCCGGACGGGCCAGTCGGTGCTTGAGATGACGGCGGCGGCGCTGCCGGTGACGATCGAGCTCGCGGTCATCTCCACGATCCTCGGGATCGCGATCGGGGTCCCGCTGGCGATCTGGTCCGCCTCCAAGCCGAACTCGGTGCGTGACGCGAGCGGCCAGCTCGTCGGCCTCGCCGGCCTGTCGATCCCCGCCTTCCTCCTCGCCTCCGTGCTGCTCGCGACGTCGGCCCGGTTCCTCGGCTACAACCCCAACGCCGAGCGCTTCGCCACCCTCGCGAGCGACCCGTGGCTCAACCTGCAGCAGATGCTCATGCCCGCGCTCGTCCTCGGCTTCGGTCTCGCCGCGCCGATCATGCGCACCGCCCGCTCGGCGATCCTCGAGGTGCAGACCCAGGACTTCGTCCGCACCGCCCGCGGCAAGGGCGTGCGACCGCGCGTCGTCCAGCTGCGCCACGTGCTGCGCAACGCGACCGTCCCCATCCTCACGATGACCGGCATCCAGTTCGGCTACCTGCTCGGCGGCGCCGTCGTCGTCGAGGAGGTCTTCTCCGTGCCGGGCATCGGGCGCCAGGTCCTCACCGGCATGCACCAGCAGGAGTTCGCCCTGGTGCAGAGCACGGTGCTGGTCATCGCGCTGTCCTTCGTGCTCGTCAACCTCCTCACCGACATGCTCTACCGCGTCGTCGACCCCCGGGTGAGGCAGACATGACCGCCGAGATCACCGCCGACGTCCCCGTCCGCAGCCGCCGCCTCGGCGCCGCGGTGCGGCGCGTCCTCGCCAGCCGCAACGGGCTGGTCGGCGCGTTCCTCACCGTGCTCGTCGTCGGCGTCGCGCTCGCCGCCACCGTCGGCCTGCTCGGTGACCCCGTCGCGCAGGACCCGGCCGTGCGGATGCAGGGCCCGTCCGCCGCGCACTGGTTCGGCACCGACCAGTTCGGCCGCGACGTCTTCGCCCGCGCCGCCGCCGGGGCCGCGAACTCGTTGCGCATCGCCGTCGTCGCCGTCGCGCTCGCCACCCTCGTGGGGACGACGGCGGGGCTGGTGGCGGGCTACTTCGGCGGGTGGTCGGGCCGGGCGATCCTCGGGATGACCAACGTGCTGTTCGCGTTCCCGCCGCTGCTCCTCGCGCTCGCGCTGGCCGCCGCGGTCTCCCGCAGCTGGCTCACCATCGCCGTCGCGATCGCCATCGTCTACACCCCGATCTTCGTGCGCGTCACCCGCGGGCCGGTGCTCTCGCTGCGCGAGGCCGAGTTCGTCAAGGCGGGCACCGTGCTCGGCTTCCCGACGTGGCGGATCCTGCTGCGGCACGTGCTGCCGAGCATCACGGCGATCGTCATCGTCCAGGTGACCCTCTCGCTGTCCTGGGCCGTGCTCACCGAGGCCTCGCTCAGCTTCCTCGGGCTCGGCACCCCGCCGCCGACGCCGTCGCTCGGGTCGATGGTCCTCGAGGCCCGCTCCCTGGTGACGACTGCCTGGTGGACGATGGCCGCGCCGGGCGCCGTCATCGTGCTCCTCGTCGTCGGCCTCAACCTCCTCGGCGACGGCCTGCGCGACGCCCTCGACCCCAAGGAAGGGAACCGATGAGAGTCCTCGGCATGATCTCCGGCACCTCCCACGACGGCATCGACACCGCCGTCGTCGAGTTCGACGTCGACGACGACGGGACGGCGCTCGTCGGCGCCGTCCGCCACACGGGGAGCGTGCCGTACGAGCCCGGGCTGCGCGCCCGGCTGCTCGCCGCGCTGCCCCCCGCCGGGACGACGCTCGCGGAGGTGTGCGAGCTCGACACGCTCATCGGGCAGGCCTTCGCTTCCGCCGCGGCGGACGCGATCGCGGCGGCCGGGCCGGTGGACCTCGTCTGCTCCCACGGGCAGACCGTCTACCACTGGGTGGAGGGCGGGCGGGCGCTCGGGACGCTGCAGCTCGGGCAGCCGGCGTGGATCGCCGAGGCCACCGGCGTGCCCGTGGTGGCGGACGTGCGGGCGCGGGACGTCGCGGCCGGTGGGCACGGTGCGCCGCTCGTGTCCTTCCTTGACGCGCTGGTGGTCGCCGACGCACCCGGGACCACGGCGCTGCTCAACCTCGGCGGGATCGCGAACATCACCGTCGTCGGACACGACGTGCTGGCCTACGACACCGGACCGGCCAACGCCCTGCTCGACGTCGCCGTCCTCGACCGCGACGCCCACCCGGCCGGGTACGACGCCGACGGCGCGATCGCCGCGACCGGCACGGTGGACCCCGACCTGCTCGCGCTGCTGCTGCGCGAGGACTACTACGCCCAGCCGGCGCCGAAGAGCACCGGCAAGGAGCTCTTCCACGCCGGCTACCTCCGTTCGGCGCTGGACGAGCACGGCCGGGAGGTGAGCACCCCGGACCTGCTCGCCACGCTCACCGCGCTCACGGCGCGGACGGTGGCGGACCAGCTGCGCGCCCACGGCGTCACCCGCGTGCTCGCATCCGGGGGCGGGGCCGCCAACCCGACGATGCTGCGGATGCTCGCGGAGGAGCTGCCCGGCACCGAGGTCGCCACGACCGACACGATCGGCGTGCCGCCCGACACGAAGGAGGCCATCGCATTCGCCCTGTTCGGCTGGTGCACCGCCCACGGCCTGCCCGCCACTGTGCCGTCCGCGACCGGCGCGCGCGGGGCCAGGATCCTCGGCAGCATCACCCCGGGCGCCGGCCCCCTGCGCCTGCCCGAGCCCGCCGCGGAGGCCCCCCGCAGCCTCCGTCTGGTCGAGGCGCCCGCCCCCGCACCCTCCGGGGAGAACTGGGGCGCGCACGTGCGGGGGAGGCGGCCGTGACCGCTGACGTGCTGCTCGACGTGCAGGGCCTGCGGGTGAGCGCTCGCGGGCGGGACGACGTCGACATCGTCCACGGCGTCGACCTCCAGCTGCGGCGGGGGGAGATCGTCGGCGTCGTGGGGGAGAGCGGCTCGGGGAAGTCGCTCACCATGCTCGCGCTCATGCGGCTGCTGTCCCGGCCGCTGGAGATCAGCGGCGGGAGCGTGACCTTCCAAGGCCGTGACCTCGCCGGTCTGCGCGAGGAGGAGATCCGCGACCTGCGCGGCCGCGAGATCGCCATGGTCTACCAGGACCCGATGACCTCCCTCAACCCGCTCATGCGGGTGGGGGACCAGGTGGTCGAGGCGCTGCGGGCGCACGGGGTGCCCAAGGCGCAGGCACGGGAGCGCTGCGTCGAGCTCTTCGCCCGCGTCGGCATCCCGGACCCGAAGCGCACCGTGCGCGCCTACCCGCACGAGTTCTCCGGCGGGATGCGCCAGCGCGTCGTCATCGCGATGGCGCTGGCGCTGCGGCCCACCCTGCTCATCGCCGACGAGCCGACGACGGCGCTCGACGTCACCATCCAGCAGCAGATTCTCGCGCTCGTGGCCGAGCTGCAGGCCGAGCTGGGGATGATGACGATCTGGGTGACCCACGACCTCGGCGTGGTCGCGCGGTTGGTGCAGCGCGTCGTCGTCATGTACGCGGGGCGGGTGGTGGAGGACGCGCCGGTGGAGCGACTGTTCGCCGCCCCCCAGCACCCCTACACCGAGCGGCTCCTCGCCTCCCTGCCCAACCCCGCCGACGACGAGCGCCCCGCCCTCGCGCAGATCCCCGGCCGACCCCCGCTGCCGACCGACGACATCGAGGGCTGCCCGTTCCGCCCGCGCTGCCCGCAGGCGCGCGACGTGTGCCTCGAGGAGCCGCCGCTCATCCGCCGGGGCGAGAGCCTCACCCGGTGCTGGGTGCCCCCGGAGGAGTGGACCTGATGCTCGAAGCGGTCGACCTCGTCAAGCACTACCCGGTGCGCGGCTCGCGTGACCCGGGCGCCGTCGTCCACGCGCTCGACGGCGTCTCCCTCACCCTGCGGCCGGGGCGGACGCTGGGGATCGTCGGGGAGTCCGGGTGCGGGAAGTCGACGCTCGCTAAGGTGCTCGTGCGGCTCGAGGACCCGACGTCGGGGCAGGTGCTGCTCGACGGCACCGACCTCACCGTGCTGCGCGGGGCGGCGCTGCGGGAGCAGCGGAGGCGGATCCAGATGGTTTTCCAGGACCCGAACGGCTCACTCAACCCGCGCCGAACCGTGGGGCAGACGCTCACCGAGGTGCTCGAGGTCCACCGCATCGGCACCTCACGAAACCGGCGGCAGCGGGTGAGGGAGCTGCTCGACATGGTGGGGCTGAGCGACGTGTTCGCCGAGCGCTACCCGCACCAGATGTCGGGCGGGCAGCGGCAGCGGGTGGGGATCGCGCGGGCGCTCGCGGTGGAGCCGTCGATCGTGCTGCTCGACGAGCCGGTCTCCGCGCTCGACGTGTCGGTGCGGGCGGAGGTGATGAACCTGCTCGTGCGGCTGCGCGACGAGCTCGACCTGTCCTACGTGTTCATCAGCCACGACGTCGCGATGGTGCGGCAGATCAGCGACGACGTCGGGGTCATGTACCTGGGCAGGGTGGTGGAGATCGGGGCGTGGAAGCCGGTGCTCGACGAGCCACTCCACCCGTACACCCACGGCCTGCGCGGCGCGGTGCCGGTGCCGGACCCGAGCGTGGCGCAGCCGATCTCGGCGACGGTGGTGGGGGAGGTGCCCAACCCGGCCGACCCGCCGAGCGGCTGCACCTTCCACCCGCGCTGCCCGCTCCGCGAGGACGTGTGCGTGGCGCAGGTGCCGCCGCTGACCGACGCCGGGACGCCGCACCCGGTGGCGTGCCACGTGGCGCAGCGCGAGGGCGGGCGGATGCCGCTGGTGCTGAGAGCCGGCGCGTTGAGATGACGGCGCCGCCGACCGGCGGCTGCCTCGACCGAGGGGGACGCGATGGAGCTGAGGACGACGACGGTCCGGGCCACGGCGGCGCTGCTCGCAGTGCCGGCACTGGCCCTGGCGGCAGGGGTGCCTGCGGTGGCTGAGGCCGACGCGCCGCCCGAGGGGCAGGTGGTGCTCGAGCTGTCCGCCGAGCCGCAGGAGAAGGACGAGCAGAGCGCGACGTTCTACTCCCCGCACGGCCACGCGACGCTGCGGGTGACGGGGAACGGCCGGGCCGCAGGCCAGGTACGCGTCAACGGCGAGGTGGTGCCGGGCGCGGGGGCCGCGCTCGCCCGCGGGAAGGACGCCGTCGTCGACGTGTCGGAGCTCGTCGATGCGGGGGAGAACTCGGTGGAGGTGCGGCTCGTGCGCGGGGACGCGTACGTGAGCGTCGACTTCCCCGAGCTCGTCGACGTCGACCCGGCGGACGTGGGGGTGGACCCGGAGGTGCTCGCGCGGATCGACGCGGCGGTGGAGAGCCGGCTCGGGGTGGGTGAGGACGACCGGTACACCGGCGCCGTCGCGCTGGTGGCGCACCGGGGGCAGGTGGTCTACGAGAAGGCGTTCGGGGACGCGCAGACCCACGACGGCGCTGAGCTGCTGGCCGAGCCGCGGCCCACGACCGTGGACACGATCTTCGACATGGCCTCGATCACCAAGGTGGAGGCGACGACGGCGGCCGTCATGCGGCTCGTCGACGAGGGTCGGCTCGACCTCGACTCGCGGCTGGACGAGCACCTGCCCGAGTTCGACGACGAGAAGGGCGCGATCACCGTCCGCCAGCTCATCACGCACCGGTCGGGGCTGTGGGAGTGGCAGCCGACGTACCTGCACGGGCGCAAGCAGGAGGAGGTGCTCGAGTTCCTCGCCGACCTCGACCTGCGCTACAAGACCGGCAGCCAGCGGCGGTACTCGGACATCGGGTTCATGCTGCTCGGGGTCATCGTCGAGCGGGTGAGCGGGCAGCCGCTGGACGAGTACGTGCGCGAGCACGTCCACGAGCCGCTCGGAATGACCGACACCGGCTTCCTCCCCGAGGCGGGGTTGCGTGACCGCATCGCCGCGACGTCGCTGGGCAACTCCTACGAGCACACGATGATCGAGACGGGGAATCCATACCCGATCGTCGGCGACCTCTCACCGGAGGAGTTCGCAGACTGGCGGGACTACACGCTGGTGGGGGAGGTCAACGACGGGAACGCCTGGTACGGCTGGGAGGGCGTGGCGGGTCACGCGGGCCTGTTCTCGACGGCGCGGGACCTGGCGGTCTACGGGCAGACGCTGGTCAACGGAGGCGGCTACGGCGATGCCCGACTGGTCTCGGAGGCCACGCTGGCCGAGTTCCTCGCGCCGCAGTACGACGGCGGGCAGGTGCTGGGGTTCTGGTCCGGCCGGCTGTCCTTCGCCGGGCTGCCCGGCGGGTACGGGCACAACGGGTTCACCGGGACCGAGTTCCTCTTCGACCCGGAGCGGGAGCTCGTGGTCGTGCTGCTGACGAACCGGCTGCATCCGGATCGGGGGCCCGCGAGCATCGCTGCTGTGTGGCAGGAGGTGGTGGGGGCGGCGGTGGAGGGGATATATGAGCGGGCAGAGAATCCGGTCCTCTGTCAGTGAGATGAGAATAGGGACTGTAACGCAGGCTCCTGCTGAAACTTCTGTACGCTCAGGAAGCGAGCGGGATTGCGGAGTCCAACGATCACGCCACAAACTACAATGCCTGACGCCTCTTCCGGATCCACCGTCGACAGGGTCGCAGTGGCGTAGTCCCTGATAGCTTGCAGTGTAGCGCCCTCGGACAATGCACTGAGGAATTGCTCGACCGTTGCGACGCCTACGCCGCTGAGTTCTTTAGCCAGTCGGAAGGCGTCCTCCATCTCGAGTTTGAGGCCGTGCGGCCCCAGAGCTTTCATGGTGGGCCGACAGGTGGCCAAACACGCCAACAATTGCAGGGACGAGAGTTCGTCTTCCAAGCCGTTTCCGCTCGCATAGGCCTGAGATTTAACGTGAATACTCTGGACGATGTCGGTCTCAATGCTGTTGAACTCTCTGTCGACGAGCTCGAGCGTACCGGCTACGGCGTCGAACCGGCGCGCCAATTCTGCTGGCACACCGGTTCCTGCCTTGTACCGCAGTGAATGCTCGATCTCCGCCCAGGCGTGAGCGAGAACGCTTCGAACCTGAACCTCAACGAACGTCTGCCGCAGGAGCCGACCGTCGTCGCTCACAGCGTCGCCTTTGCACTTGAGTACGACGTGGCTGCTTCGGTATCCGACTTCGCGAAGCTGCAAGCTAGCGGTTTTGTTGGAAGAGCGTGCCTGGTCGACCATAAACATACTCTCGAGTCGCCTCACTGTGTCCGCAATCGAACTCTCGTTGAGAAGTACTACCCGGACTCCAATGAGATCGTCGAACTGCCGCGCTGGCCGTCCGTATTTCTTCCTGTCTATTTTCTCTGTGACCGAATCTGGGTGCTTAGCCCGCGCGTTGACCGTGTGCACGCCGTGGACGTAACCGCGAAGCGCTTCGTGCACCTCCAGTCGGGCCTTCTCCGCAGCCTGGCAATACAGCGGGTAGTCGGTCAAGTAGTTCTCGAGCCATCGCTGTGCTTGTACGCCGGCGGCCATGCTAACTTCCCAGGAGAACGTTCTTGAGGATGGAGACTCGCCGCTCGCGAGGTTGTATGTTGTCAGTCTGTCGGCTGGCCGCAATCACGTATTCGCGCGCACGCTTTGGTTGTTCATCCCCCTCGAGTTTCAAGTCGCTAGCAAAACGGCGCAGTCGTTCGCCCGCCTCTGCTGGGCTGGGCAGTACCGCTGCTTCGTCGATGCTGATCTCATCGAGTGCGCCAATAAGGGCGTATAGTCCTGCCGGCTTCCGGAACGGTAGAACGCCGAGGTTTGGCAGAGCGTTCTCGATGAACGTGATATGGGACTTCAAACGCATTTCAAGCGAGTGTCCTTCGGGGAACTCGTCTTTAAATGCCCCATAGTAGAGGTCGACTGAGGTCTTCTTGTCTTGGGGGCCCTCGTTGAGAAGAATTAGTAGTTCGGCGGCGAGTTCATCGTTCTTCATTCGCTTCGCCGCGCCTGGAGTGATCACCCGGTGTGTCGTCCAGAAGGGCCAGTCGCCCACTTGTTCGACCAGGGTCTTAAATGCGCCGGGCTCGTCGCTGTGGCGGTACTCCTGAGGGTTTAACGCTACCACGTATCGATTCATGCGGCGAAAAATCTCCCGCACGCGTTCTGCATTGAATCCGCTAATCTCCTGGACGGTAAAGTCGTAACTGAGAATGGCCTGGCGGTCGGTGTCGCTCAGGTCTTTCCAACGCTTCCTGTGCCAGGGTGAAGACGGGGACGATTCTGTCAGGGAGAATCTGTTGCTCATAAATGCGAATACAGTGCTTAGTCGTTGTTGGCCGTCGACAACGGCATACTGGACCCTGTTCGTTTGCGCACTTACCTGACGTTGGAAGTAGAGTACGGGGATCGGATACCCGGTTAGGATGGTGTCGATGAGAAAGGCTCGCGCCGCCCGTGGCCAGACGCTATTGCGTTGGAACTCTGGTGCGAGAACGAGCTGACCGTCTTCGTGCAACTGCCAAAGTAGGCCAATGTCTTTGGTTGTCGTGGTGAATTTTTCGGCCATCTGTACTCCTGTTGGCAGTTCCTCTGCGGTGACTCTATAAGTGCGACACTTTAGAGGGTGGCGAGGGTGGCGAGGGTGGCGAGGGTGGCGAGGGTGGCGAGGGTGGCGAGGGTAGCGAGGGTAGCGAGACAAACTACCGGATAGGCCGAAGGGTGTCTTGACGGGACTACGGTGTCGTTTCATGGCTGGCTGGCTGGCTGGCTGGCTGGCTGGCTGGCGGGGACTGGGCCTGGCGGAGACCCCGAGACATAGGCTCCGGGGGGGGGGGGGGCGAAGTCCCCGGCGCGTACTGGGTGG
>NZ_VDFS01000064.1:28827-113441 GCF_006151955.1 Georgenia sp. 311
GCGACCCGCATTCTGTCACCTGATTGCAGACGTGCCTAGCAGTAGCTTCGGGCCTCGATGGGGTCAAAGTGCCGGTCGAGGCCCGTCCATGGCGCCAGTGGTAGGTCCCCTCGATCCCGGTCAACCGCGGGACCCTGAGTTCCCCACGTGTGGCCGAGGAGCGTTGGCTAAGGATGTTCTTCCCTGGGAGCGCGAAACTCTGCAATTGCTCGCCGCTAAGCCGATTCGAAGTAGGCGCCACGTCCTGGCAACACTCAAGGTGATCAGGCCAAGCCGATCAACATTCCATACAGCCAACTGGATAGCCTCACAGTCCAGGGAGCGTACGTACGCTCCCTGGACTGTCGCGGCGCATCTTCATCGCGCATCTTGGCGCTCGGTGCGGCGAGCGGCTCGCCAAGGCGCTGAGCTCGACCGGCGGCAGCCCGACACGCACCGGCCCCACCGCCGTGCGCCCGTCGACCGGCACGCCGTTCTACGTCACGACGAGCAGTCCATCGTCGGCGAGGGCGCACGCGACCGCCCGGGCCACGGGCGTGAGCTTGCGGCGCCGCTCGGGGGCGACGGCGCCCGCGGCCTCCGAGGGCACAGCGTCCGGTCTGGGCCGCTGACCGGCGAGGCGGAGCAGGTGGCGAGCAGCCGGTCCTGGAGCTCGTCGGTCGTGTCGAAGGTTGTGACGGCGTCGTCCAGGGGGCGGCGGAACCCGGCGAACCCGCGACCGGCGCGGCCCTGGCGGCGGGAGGAGGTGAGCACCCGGGGGCGGTCGGGGCTCGTCCACGGCAGGTCGGCGACGTCGCGCACGGCGTGGGTGTGCCGGACGTCCTCACCGTCGTCGAGGTCGGGGAAGCCGCCGGCGTCGTCATAGACGGTCAGGCGCAGCCCGGGGTTGCCGCCGGGGATGCCGAGGTGTCCCTCGGTGAGGTGGTGCTGGGTATGCCAGAGGTGCGCGGACTCCGAGCCGTCGTCGCGTGGCTCGACGGTACCGAGCGCGAGGTCCAAGCCCTGGGTCGGCGAGGGCGCGTTGCTCGGTGAGCCAGGCGGGCGGAACCTGGAAGTCGGCGTCCGTGCTCTCACAGCACACGGTGACCGGGACGAGACCGGCGAGCGCGTCGTGGGCGCGACCGGCGGCGATGCCGTCGGCGCGCGCGGCGTCCAGGCTGCCGGCGGCGCTGTCTGCGGCGACCCAGTGGACGTCGGACCGGGCGCTGACGGCAGCGGCGACCGCCTCGGCGGTGCCGTCGGTGCACCGGTGGAGGACGACGTACACGACGACCGGCAGACCGGCCCGCCCGGCGGCGGTGGCGAGGTGGGTCAGGCAGGCGCCGATCTCGGGCTCCTCGTCCCGCGCGGGCACGACGACGAGCGCGCCCGGGAGAGCGGGGCGGGGGAGCGGTCACGTCGCGGGGCGCACGTCGGCATCCTCACACGCTCCACGCCGTGAGCACGACGTCGTCCTCTACGAGGTGGCTGCGTCGCCGCAGCCCGGTCACGGTGAGCGGGTCCTCGAGCACGGAGTGGACGTCGTCGCCGACCAGCGGCCAGCCGACGGTGGCCGTCCAGGTTCATGACCGGGTGGCGATCATCCGTCGTCGACCGAATCAGTTCAGGTCAGGACACCTCGTGCGGTAGTGCCCGGGAGTGCGGCAGTGCCCGCACCGCCGCACGGCTGGCGTCCGCGTCGCCGTCACGGTGGTGACGGGCGCACCGCTCACAGCCGCCGGGGCGCTGGTCGGAACCAGGTCATCGAAGTAGTCCGACACGCTGAGGGCGTCGGCTGCGCGGTTGAGCTGGCGCAGCTCCGTGGTCGTGAGGACGCCGTCGGAGAGTGCCACCTCCCGCATGAGCTCCAGGAAGCGCTCGTTGAGTGCCGCGACCTGCGCCGCTCCCATGCCTGCCGAGCCTGCGATCCGGGCCAGCGCCCGTGCCTCATCACCGATGATCTTGCCATCCGCCAGTGCCTCGCCCAGAGTTTCGAGGTACGCGGCGGCGGCGGCGTCGTCGAGCTCCTGGGTCGACATGGGCAGACGGGCGAGGAGCGAGCTCATCCAGCCGTCCTGGCCCTTGCGCAGGCTGACTGCGCGGGTCATGGGGCGGCAACCGCCCACGGGGAAGTCACCACACAGGTCACTTCCGGGTGGGCAGGGGTAAGTGAGAGAGTCCGCGTGGCGGTCCATCATCGTGCCGAGAAGACCCGCCACCGCCCGCACATCACCGAGGGCCGCATGCGCGTCAGGCATGACGATTCCCGCATGCTCCGCCAGAGTGGCGAGCTTGTAGTTCGGGGTGTTGAAGGTCTGCTTGCCGAGCCACAGAGAGCACAGGGCCGGCATGGTCGAGGTTCGTGCGCCGACCCGGCTGAGCTCCGCCGCCAGGAACCGCTCCTCGAAGGCTGCGTTGTGGGCGACGACCACCGCTCCGTCGAGGCGGCTGAGGATCTCGCCGGCGACATCGCCGAAGAGCGGAGCGTTCCTGACCATCTCGTTGGTGATCTGGTGGATGAAGACTGCTCCGGTGTCTCGCCCCTCAGGGTTGAGGAGTGTGGAGTACTCGTCCTCGATCCGGCCAGAGGCGTCGACGCGCGCGATCGCGATCTCGATGACGCGGTCCCCATTGCGCGGGGAGAAACCAGTCGTCTCGACGTCGATGACGGCGAAGGGGCCGTCATGCCGGATCCCTCCCTTCCGGCCGAGCTCCGCGTAGGAGAAGAGCGGGCCGACCCGGCCCGGCTCGGCGAACGGCACGCGGGAGCTCGAGTCGGCCTTTGGCCGCGGCGTCGCGGTGACCGGCGCAGGAGCGGGCGCAGGCGCGGCTGCAGGGTGACGGGGAGTGGGCTTCGCGGGGCGTCGCCGCCGGAACAACAACAGCGCTAAGGCAATGGCGGCAAGGCCGATGAACAGTTCCACTCATACTCCTTTAGAGGCTCACGCACAGGTTGTGCCCCCCTGCTCGTGAGCCTAGGGGGGAGCTCGGACATTGCTGTTCACCCGGACCGAGAACAGGCGCCGGCGTCTGTCTGGCAGAGGCGGTGCCAGTCACGGGCTCATCCAGCGCTAGCCTGAGCGCGAGGGGTCCCAGCAGGAGGTCATCATCGAACAACAGCACAGCCCGACCGTTGCAGCTGAGGCCCGGCTGACCGGCGAAATCGTGCTCACCGAGGAGTTTGCCGCAGCGCTGCAGATCCTCGAAGGAGGTGGCAACCTCTTCCTCACCGGGAAAGCCGGCACCGGTAAGTCCACGCTGATCCGGCACTACCTCGAGCGCACCAAACGGCGCGTCGTCGTCGCCGCCCCCACAGGGATCGCGGCGCTCAACGTCGAGGGCTACACGATCCATCGGTTGTTCAGCTTCCAGACCACCACGAGCCTGGACGACGTCCGCTCGGGAACGTATCGGCCCGGTCGTTTCGCCACCACGCTGCGCCAGCTCGACACGCTCATCATCGACGAGGCCTCCATGGTGCGGGCCGACATCTTCGACATGGTGGTCACCGCTCTCGAGCGGTTCGGCCCGCAGCCCGGGGAACGATACGGGGGAGTTCAGCTGGTTCTCGTCGGGGACCTGTTCCAGCTGCCGCCCGTCGTCACGACCGGCGAGGAGGAGTACTTCACTACCCGGTACGAGACGCCGTACTTCTTCTCCGCAGACCACTTCGAGCGGGCGGACTTCCCGACTGTCGCCCTCACCACGGTCTTCCGCCAGCGGGGCGACCAGCGGCTCACCGCCCTCCTCAACGCCGTCCGCGAAGGAGTGCTCATCGAGGAGTCCCGCCGCGAGCTCAACTCCCGAACCAATCCCGACTTCGTCCCTGGCGACGACGAGTTCTGGTTGACGTTGGCGCCCACCAACCGAGTGGTCGACGCCCGCAACCGCCGCCACCTCGAGCGGCTCCCGGGCGACGTCATCGAGCACCGTGCCACCGAGCGCGGCGATCTCGGCCTGTTCGACCCGCCCGTGGAGCGAATGCTCCAGATCAAGGTGGGCGCCCAGATCATGATGCTCACCAACGACGGAGCAGGTCGTTGGGTCAACGGCACCCTCGGTCGCATTGCCGGGATCGAGAACGGCGAGCAGGGACTGCAGGTGGCGGTCGAGTTCCGTGATGGCTCGGCAGCGATGGTCGGTCCGTACACCTGGGAGGCGACGCGCCCAGTGGTGGAGGCCGGCGGGCTGCGGCACGAGGTGGTGGGTTCCTACACCCAACTGCCGTTCAAGCTCGCGTGGGCGATCACCATCCACAAGAGCCAGGGCCAGACCCTCGACCGGCTCGTCGTCGACCTCAGCGGCGGCGCCTTCGACTACGGGCAGGTGTACGTCGCGCTGAGCCGGTGCACCTCTTTCGACGGCCTGGTGCTCACTCGACCGGTGCTGCCCAAGGACCTGAAAACCGACCGGAGAATCCTGCGCTTCCTCCATTCCGCCACCGCGTCAGACGCCGCGACGGGGCGGTGTGCGCTCGCGATCCTCACGGTCGGAGACGAGGGGCGGATGTCACGCCCTCGGCCGGTGGAGATCGCCGTCGCGTTCGAGGACGGCACCGCGCTCAGCACTCTCGTCAACCCGGAGCGCGACCTGGCAGATGCGCGCACGACGTACGGGATCAGCGTCGATGACGTCCTGATGGCACCGACGCTGGCTGAAGTCTGGTCCGTCCTGCTGCCGCTGCTCGACGGCCACACGCCGGTCGGCGTGGAGACGGACAGGACACTGGGGCTCATTGACTTCGAGCTCAAGCGGCTCGGCACCGTGTCCTCACTCCCCTTGGGCATCGACGTGCCACGGGAGCGACTCAACGACGACGAGCGTCGGGGTCTCTCCGCCGGCACCGCGCTGGCACGCGCACGTGCTGCACTGTCGGCGTATGCCCGGCTCCAGCCGGAGGACGAGAGTGCGAGTGCCTTCACCGCCGTCGATGGCGCGGAGGCAGGAGCCAGCTACCTGCTGACGCGAGACCCCGACGAGCCCACGCCGTCGAGCGCGGTCCTGCCGACCTTGTCTGCGCTGGTGGAGACCAGCCGCGCGGTGAGCGACGTGCTGCTGCGCGGGGCAGGGGCAGCTGAGGTCCGTGACCGCGCGGTGTTCCTCAGCGATCCTGAGGTCGGCTCGGCGCTGCGCGGCATTGTCTCTGACCGACTCCACGCCGTGGTGGAGCGTGCCTCATCGCTGCCCCCTGTGCTGGCGGACCGGCTGCGAGGGCTGGAGCAGATCCTCGGGATCGACGTCGTGAGCTCTCTCCTCGGTGAGGACGACGGCACGACCATCGGCGCCGTCCTCACACCGGGCACCCGGGTCTGCTTCACCGGGACGGCGTGCTTGCCGGACGGGCGGACGCTCAGCCGGGAGGAGATGACCGCCCTGGCCGAGGAGCGCGGCCTGGTGCCGGTAAACACGGTGACGAAGAAGAAGTGCGACGTATTGGTCGTCGCTGAGCTCGGCACGCAGTCAGGAAAGGCCCGGAAGGCAAAGGAGTACGGTCACCCGGTGTTCTCGGTGGCCGACTTCCTCGCGTGGGTCGACGGGACGTAAGCCCTTCCCTCGCGGATCATGCGGACGCGACCGACGCCTCCTGGAAGAAGTCCATCGGCAGCGGCCGGCGCAACTTCCACGTGATGGCGATGGGCCGCTCACCCCGGTGGCTGACGTAGTCAGCGGGTCCGAGGAGCAGGTAGGGCGCCGTGCCGAGCGGCCCAACCTTCCGCGCGCGGGCGAGGAGCAGCACGTGCGAGCCCAGCTCACGGTGGTTGAGATACCGCTGGCCAGTCGGTGATGCCACGGTGGTGCGGGACTGGGACTCCCAGTGGAAGAGACGCGGGCTGATCGCGTAGTCGTTGTACATCGTCGTGGGGGAGTAGTCGCGTTCGGACTTCTTCAGCGTCACGAACAAGGCGTCGGTATTCCACGGCTTCGAGTAGAGGACGCCCTCACGGAAGCTGTCGGCTCGCCGCTCCAGGCTTGCGTGATCGAGTGCCGCCACGATCTCGTCTCGGCTGTAGTGGGCGTGCGACCTCAGACCGAGCCTGGCGAGCGGTCCGTCGATCCCCGCCGGGACGTGGGTGATGGAGTCGAGCCCGAGATTGATGACCTCGCTGAGCTCGCGCCGGGCCGCTCGCTCGGGGCGCAGTGCCGCGAGTCCCTCGGCGTAGGACCCGAAGCCGCCTCGGTCCGGCCAGAGGCTGAAGAAGAGCATCCGGGCGTACCGCTGCTGGAGCTCGTCGACGGCGTCGTAGTCGGGTGCGTCGTCCGCGAGGAACGCCAGGTAGGCGGCCCCGCGCTCCAGGTCATCGACGTGCCCCAGGGCCGTGGCTCTGCGAACGAGCTCCTCGTGACGCGGTCCCCACTCGGGAATGGCCAGGCCGGCGTCCGCTCGCAGCTGTGTCCAGCCGCGCTTGGGCTTGAGAACGTCGGCGAGCTCTGCGTCGGTCTCGCGCAGGAACGTCGCGAGCGAGACGTCGTCGTGCTCTCGCTTGAGCGACCTGAGCTCGTTGACGAGTGCAGCCCACCGCGGCTGCACCTGGGCCTTGATGCCATCGAGCACGATCTGCTGGCTCTGCCGGTCGAGCACGATCGGCACCCCGACGGCAAGAACGGGAACCCCTTCTCGATCTGCTCGCGCAGGCCCTTTCGAGTGGCTCCCGTCAGGGAACGGAACTTGCGGTCGAACCGGAACTCCCTGCGCTGATGACCGACGAAGTCGAGCGCCGTCAGCACGGCCTTGGTCGGTGCGGCGCGCAGTCCGCGGCCGAGCTGCTGCAGGAAGATCGTGGCGCTCTCGGTGGGACGCAGGAAGAGGACGGTGTCGACCTCCGGCAGGTCGATCCCCTCGTTGTAGAGGTCAGCGGTGAAAAGGACGTTCACCTCACGCGACCGGAGGTCCCTGAGCGCCTGCGCGCGGGCATCGGACGGCGTCCCGCCGGACACCGCACGCGCGGGGATACCCGCAGCGGTGAACGTCTGGGCCATGTATTCCGCGTGCCGGACCCCGACGCAGAAGCCCAGGGCGCGCATCTGGCTGACGTCGCCGACCTTGTCCTGCAGCTCCTTGAGGATGATCCGCGCTCTCGCGTCGTTGCCGGTGTAGACGTTCTCCAGCTCCGCCTGGTCGTAACGACCGCGCTTCCAGCTCACATCCCGGAGGTCGACGTTGTCCGAGACGGCGAAATAGTGGAACGGGCTGAGGAGCTCTGCTTCGAGCGCGTCCCAGAGTCGCATCTCGGCAGCTGTTCTCCCGCCGAAGAACGCCTCGCTGACGTCGATGCCGTCCGTGCGTTCCGGGGTGGCGGTCAGACCAAGGAGCTCACGGGGTGCGAAGTGGTCGAGGAGTCGCCGGTACGACGCGGCGTGGGCGTGGTGGAACTCATCGACCACGAGGATGTCAAAGGCGTCTGGCGGGATCGAAGCCAGCTCGTTCGTCACGGACTGGATGGTCGCGAAGACGTGCTGCCCGTGCTGAGGCCGCTGTCCCTGGCCCCACAGCTCTCCGAACGATCCATCGGCCAGGACTTCTCGGTAGGTGCGCTGCGCCTGCTCGAGGATCTCGATGCGGTGCGCGACGAACAACAGCCGCCACTCCTGCGGTGCGCCAGCAGCGAGATTGCGGTAGTCCAATGCCGCCACGACCGTCTTTCCGGTCCCCGTTGCGGCGACGACGAGGTTTCGGTGGCGGTCGTGGACGGTGCGTTCGGCGTCCAACTGCTCGAGGATCTTCACCTGGTGCGGGAACGGCCGCACCTCCAGCCCCGAGAGGTTGAGCGTCGAAGTCGAGGGCTTGCGTCCTGACGCGGCGGCGAGTGCGGCGTCGAGGCGGTCTCCGTCCCGGTCAGGGTCGTAGTCGATGTAGGACGGGTCGTTCCAGTAGGTCTCGAAAGTCGCGTCGAACTTGTGCAGGAGGGCGGGAGTGGCGACTGCGGAAAGCCGGACGTTCCACTCCACGCCATCGAGCAGGGCGGCGGTCGAGAGGTTGGAGGACCCGACGTAGGCGGTATCGAATCCGGTACTGCGACGGAACATCCAGGACTTCGCGTGGAGTCGGGTCCGCGCGATCTCGTACTGGACCTTGACCTGCGCGCCGAAGTCGTTGACGAGACGGTCGAGCGCCCGTCGCTCGGTCGCCCCGACGTACGTCGTCGTAATGACCCGCAACCGGCCGCCCCGAGCGGTGAATGCGCGCAGGGGCTCTTCGAGGACGCGCAGCCCGCTCCACTTGACGAAGGCGCAGAGCAGATCGACCTGCTCCGCTGAGTCGAACTCAGACCGCAGCTCCGCTCCCAGGTTCGGGTCACCCTTGGCATTCGTCAGCAGCGCGGCGTCAGACAGCGGGGTGCGCGGGCGGGAGTGCAGAACCTCTGCCACGTGCGCCTGAGGTTTGGGGCGAACCGCATGGAGTTGGCGCACGGGCGACTGCACGCTCGCCTGCGCTGCCTCGATGTGCTCGAGGACGTCGTTGATGAGGGTCAGCCGCGTCTGGGCGTTCTTCGTCTCGCGTAGAGCCCGCTCGAGCTCCTCCGCAACATGCCGCGCCAAGATGCTCGGAGCATCTGCCTCATCGACCTCCTGCTCGTCAATGACGCGGTGAGGCGCGAGTGAGTTGAGCGTCTGTTGCAGCGATGTGGTGATGAGCGATTCGTAAAGCCCGTCGTGCACGGTGATGTCTCATGTTCTTCGGGGCCGTCGGCAGCCGTGATGTCTGGCAGCAGCTTAGGCGAGCGTCCCTGGGGCAGGGCTAGTTCCGAACGATGGCGGGCGGCCCTGGGTGTTCGACTGCGAAACCAGGGCCGCCCGGTACGTCAGGGGCGAAGGGCAGTCAGAACCTCAGCTGTAGAGGCGCAGACCGACACGGCTCCCGGCCAGTCGCTGTAAGACGGGTGGTCATTGGTGCCGGTGAGATTCGCTCGGTGGATCATCGTAAACGTGGCAATGTCCGCGGGTACATTGAAGGGCGGATTCAAGCGGTGGGTGAAGCGCCCCGGGTTTGATGCCGCATCCTTTTGATTCCGAGAGGATGGCAGCATGTCGAAGAAGATCGATCCTGCGGTCAAGGAGCGGTGCGTACGGCAGGTGCTGGAGCACTTGCCGGAGTACCCGTCGCTGACCGCGGCCGCCGAGTCCGTCGCTCGTCGCGAGGGGCTGGGCAAGGAGACGGTGCGCCGATGGGTCGTCCAGGCCCAGGTCGATGGCGGGCAACGCCAGGGCGCCACCAGCCAGGAGCTGGCCGAGATCAAGGAACTGAAGGCCAAGGTCCGACGGCTCGAGGAAGACAACGAGATCCTCCGTCGGGCCTCAATTTTCTTCGCGGGGGAACTCGACCCCCGCAACCGCTGATCGTCGCGTTCATCGACGAGATGCGCGCCGAGGGCGACGCGGTCGAGTCAATCTGTCGTGTCCTGCGTGAGCAGGGCTGCCAGGTCGCCGCGCGGACCTACCGCGACTGGGCACGCGCCAACCGTGCGGTGGCCGTCCGGACGGTCACCGACGCACGGGTGACCAACCAGGTCCGTGACCTGTCCTGGAGGATCGACCACGAGGGCGTGCGCAGGATGACCCCCGAGGGGCTCTACGGGCGTCGGAAGATGACCGCGCTCGTGCAACGCGCCACCCCGGACGCCTCGCCCGGCGCGGTCGATCGGGCGATGAGATCTCTGTCCTTGCAAGGGATCCGGCGCTCGAAGGGCGTCAGGACGACCATCCCTGCCAAGGACGGCAAGCGGGCCGGTGACCTGCTCGATCGGGACTTCACCGCCGCCGCGCCGAACCGGACCTGGGTCATGGACTTCACCTACGTCCGCACCTGGGCCGGATTCGTCTACGTCGCGTTCATCCTCGACGTGTTCGCCCAGAAGATCGTCGCGTGGAACCTCGCACCCACCAAGGCCGTCGAGCTGGTCGACGTCCCGCTGCGGATGGCGTTGTGGCAACGCGACCGCGAAGGCCACCCGGTGGTGCCCGGTGAGCTCATTGGCCACGCGGACGCCGGGTCGCAATACACCTCGATCGCGTTCACCGAGCACCTCGCCGAGGAAGGCATCCGGCCCTCGATCGGGTCGGTTGCCGATGCCTACGACAACGCCCTCATGGAGTGCGTGATCGGGCTGTACAAGACCGAGTGCGTCCGCACCACGGTCTTCCACGCCGGCCCCTACCGCAGCATCGGAGACGTCGAGTACGCCACCGCTGGCTGGGTCGACTGGTACAACAACCGGCGCCTGCACGGCTCTCTTGGGATGATGACCCCAGTGGAGTTCGAGCAAGCCCACTACGCAGCCCTCAACCGAGAGCCGCAACCCGCATAGGAGCGGCAGAGAACCTGGGGCGCTTCACACTGCAGCCGACCTCTCTGGCGATGTCGACCAGCCGCCAACCCCTCGCGTGAAGTCTGAGCGCGAGTTGCTTCTGCTGTCGACTGAGATGACCGTGCTTGCCCTGCATCCGGATCCTCCTGTGATCAGCGACTGCCTCATCTCACAGGACTCGTTGTGCCCACCGCTTGAATCCGCCCATCTCGTTGGCCCGCTTGAGCTCCCGGTTCTCCTGCTCCAGCTCCTTGATCCGCTTGGCCTCCGCGGTCGTTACGCCTGGGGCGTGGCCCTCGTCGATATCGGCCTGCTTGACCCACTGGCGCACCGACTCCACGCCGTATCCCAGCTGGGTCGCGACCCGCTGGACCGTCCCGTGCTCGGTCCCAGCTCTGCACGCAGCGTGCGGACCATCCGGACCGCCGCAGCCTTCTCCTCCGGGGTGTAGCGCCGCGTCTGCGGCTTCCCTGGCACCTGCTCCTTCGGCATGTCCTCATCCTCGTTTCCAAGGTCACGAGCCTCCAAAGAACCCAGTGCGGTTCAACGATAACGCTTCCTTGCCCGGTTCGTAGAGTTCGCTACGACGGCCATATTGACGACGCAACGGACGTGATAATTCTCGGCGCGCCTGTCTTGTTGGACGGGTCTAGTGCGAATTGGAGACGACGGTTCCGGATCGAGGGTGACACTCCTCTATCCACTCGATGAAGTCTGGGCTGCGGTGAAGTTCAACGGCATTGACGGAAAGTGCGAACGAATTATTGGTCAACTCGACCTGGCGAGATGGCGTTCCGGCGGGGCGGCGGATGAGTGCCATTTTCGCAGCCAGGTTCGCGCTGGAGCGCAGGGCGGTAAGCGAATCAGTCAAGTATGTCACCTCGTGGGCCCGAAGGGCTGGGCGCCCTCGTGAGACGTCGCTCAAATGCCCGACCGGCTGTTGGGTAATTGAGAACGTGGATTGCAACTCGACAAGGTGCGCGGACGCAGGGCCTTACGCCCTGCGAAAGGTGCTGCGGTCGCGCACATCACTCCTGCATGAAGACTCTACGGGCTTGCGGCGAGTCCGGAGTGGAGACGTAGGCCTGGCCCACGCCCAGCTTCTCGATCTCTTGACTGAGGTCCTGGCCCGCGCGGCCACGCAAAAACCCCGCCACCTGCTTACTTTCGGGGAAGTTCGTGCGAAAGACGATCTTGGTGCCGGCATTGCCGAGGACGTCCTTGTGAAAGTCCGAACTTCCTTGACTGGCTACGACCACGACGACGCCGTACTTGCGGCCCTCCTTCATCAGCTTCGGGAGCGTGACATCTCCTGCGAGCCGGTGCGCTTCGTCGAGAACGATGGCCAGTTTGAGAGTCCCGTCCTGCGGCCAGAGGAACATCTCGCGGTAGACCTTCCGTAACAGGAAGGACGTGGCTGCCAGTTGCACCTGATCTAGCGTGAGTGAGCTGATGTCAATCACCAGACCGCCGTGCCGCGGCGCGAAGTTGCCGTCCGAAGCGTCGGAGAAGAGACCGAAATCGGTGAGCGGGCGCACCCGCTCGCGGGCATGCTTGCCCTTCTCCGCAGCCTCTACTGCCTCTAGTGCTTGAGCGAACTGAGTCACCGTGGGAGCGGCAGGGGACCCGCTCTTTAGCGCTTCGGCGTAGGACTGCTGGAGGGCCTTGTAGACGTGCGAGCGCTGGATCTCACCCAGCGTCGCAACGAATGCTACGATCTCCGCCGTTTCGAAGGCGACAGCATTCATGAAAGGGCCGGTCGAGTCGACTGCTTCGAAGGGGCTGAACGGGAGGCCCTTGCTCGCGTCGAGAACGTGAGCCCCAGCTGGTGGGTTGTCCGCCATGTCGCCGTGGAAGTCGAAGAGCAGAGAAGGAAGACCTGCCTCGGAGAAGGAGTGCACGATGCGACGGGTCGTCACGGACTTGCCCTGACCGGGTATACCTAGGATGAAGGAGTGTGGACTGCCCTTAGTGCTGACGCTCCACGTCACATCACTGCCGTGGCCGTCCGCGCCCAGGACAACGTCCACTTTGGCGGGGGACTCTTGGACGGCCGTAGCTGTGGCGAACGACGCCTGCTCCGTAGCCACTGCGACAGCCGCGTCGGCGCTAGAGCCGTTCTCCCCGGCGGACGGGAGCACAGGGTTCACGTGTGAGGGGCGTTCATCCCCCGACGTCTCGTGGCCTGCGAGCTCCGGCAGAGATTCGGGCAGTGGTGTGGAGTCGTTGAGGGCCGGCGTCACCGGGATGGAAGTGCGGTCCGAAGACTCGCGATCAACATCCGAATCTGGGCGCAGCAACTCATCGAACTTAGTGCTGAACCCTGCCCGTCCCAAATCGTCCGCGGTCAGGACCGAGATGGGGACCTGCCGGTGTTCATCGGGGAAGCCGGCTTTTCCGTGCAGGCTGATTACGTATCCATGGACCTTGATGTCGACCGGAGAGTTCGCTTCAAGGTGACGGTCGATGAGCTTATGGACATCGCTGACCTTGTGTGCGGGCATCGTTCCGCTGCCCACTGCGCGGTCAGCGTAGTAGTGGAGGATTCCCGCGAGTCGGGCTCGCTGGAGCTTGTCATCGACTCGCGGCGGGTCGACGGCGAAGAACCGGTTGATTAGAAGCCTGCGGGTTTCCTCGACCTGGTCAGCGATAGATTCGGCCAGCTGGGTAGGCAGCGCAGCAGCCTTACGTGACTTCACCTCGACGCAAGTGATCTGCAGACCGTTGCGGTTGATACGCACCAACAAGAGATCACAACGGCGCGCGGACAGGTCCTCCTCCCGGGCTGCACGGCCGAAGATTTCATCATGGGAGTCGACAGGAACGATGATCGTGTTATCGAGTTGGTCACGCTGCTTCAGATGAGCGATGAGGGCGGCCAGGCTGACCGCTTCCCGGGCGAAGCTCTCGCTTCCCTGGAGGCGCAGCACGAGACGCCCGGAGATCGCCAGGAGGTTCTCGATCACCGGGGTGACGGATTCGTGTACTGCGATGAGGCCAAGCTCTTCCATGGCGCGTGACAGGATGTGCGTGACCTCTGTGCGATGCGCGGTCGTCACGGTGAGTCGATGGCTGAGGCCCTCGATGAAGTCGGGTGCGTAGTCGAGGACGTAGCTGGACGAGCCGAGACCCCCTTCGGTCGGGTTGTCATAGAGGTCCAGACCTACGTGCCGGTCGAGTGTGAGTACCCAGTCGGCTAGCTGGTGGACGATACCCATGGCGCGGAGGCTCTCCGCCTCGACGGCGATCACCAGGCTTGGGCTCTGATTCGCCCCCAGGGTGGCACCGACGGCCAGCTGGTGGGCCCGATGCGCCTCGACGACTGCGCGTGCGGGTCCGTCAGTAGCAGACGTTAGGGCGGGAGAGGTCACCCACAACGGACGGCCTCCGTCAGAGGAGCGGGTCGTGATGACGGGAGTCAGCAGGTCGTGGAAGGCTGTCAGACGCTTGGTCGGAGGGTGGTCGCCGACCGTGATCGACTGGACGGCGAGGTCCTGTAGGAGGGCCAGGTGCGTTGCTCGGGCCTCCGCGGTGAGTGCCGCAGGTGCTCGCGTCGCCACTCCCAGCGGGGGTGCCAGGTGGCTTTGACGGGTCGAGATCTGGACCGTCTGCAGCTCATTCTGCAGGTCGGTGAGCCGTGGCAGAGGTGAGGCGAATCCGGCGTTGCGGCCGTAGGCGATGACCTCCATCCTTGCCGGGCCGTCGTGTTCGGACCCCTCTCCGTTGACGGGCAGCTGAACGATCTCCTCGATCGCCCGTCCGAGGATCTCTCCGTCGCCGGGGTTCAGCGCCGACACGTGCAGCGAAGAAACCTCTGGGTGGGAGCGCAAGAAGTCACGGATGCGTGCGGAGACCATGGTGGCAGCCGAGGTCATGTCAGTGGACTCACGCGGGAGGTTGAGGGCCCCGTGTACCGCCGCAGCAACGACCTCCGGCTGGTGCAGACGGGGTTCGAGCAGAAGAGCGGATCCATACGATAGTTCGTCGAAGTAGACGAACAGACGGCCCTCGAGGTCCGTCGCGGTGAAGGGCATGTTGGTCGGCTGCACCCGCGTCAGCAGATCGGCGTCCACAACCAAGCGTCTGGCCTTGGCGCCTTGAAGGGAAAGGAGGTCGTCACACCAGGTGTCGATGACCTGGCTGTGGGCCGCAATCCAGCCCATGCGCAGCGGATGCACCGGAAGCACGACCACCGCGTGCTCCACTCCTGATGCAGTACCGACGGACACGTTGATTGTGTCTAGTGCGAGCAGGGCCCGACGGGCCTCGTCGTCAGCCGCGTCGAGGGCGCGCCTGTAGGACTGGGCGTACTCAACCGCCAGCCGACGCGCCTCCTCCTCCCACACGAGGACCTCCGGGACGTCATGCGGCGCTGAGTCGGCGAGGAGGGTGAGGAGGTCCTTGCGCTTGCGGGCCAGTGCCGCAGGCAAGGGGGACCGTTGTTCCGGTGCCTCCGCCGGGTCAATGGGCTCGCCGTAGTGCGACACCATACTGAACGACGTGAGCGTAGGGTCCGCGGTGAGTCTCCGCTGTAGCGCGACGATCGTGGGGGCGATCCGGACTTGAGAGGCGAGATGTTTGCCGACGCGCACGCCGAATACGTGGCCGCCGAGATCCCAGGCCTGCATGTCGACTGCGGTGTCCGAGGCTCCAGCCAGCACTGCATGGAGTCGCGCTTCGGCCAGAGAGTGGGCTGAGCTGCGTCGGGTGGAGCGCTCGACCGGAGCTTCCTGGATCACGACCTCAAATGCGTCAGTCTCGCTCTCCGCGCGCGAGCCATCGTGGAGAAGCAGGGGGGTGTCGTTCGCATCTAAGGCCGTGATCCGCACAACGAACAGTGCCCCGCCGCTGAGGTCGTCGTCACCGAGGTCAAGCTTGAGTTGGGCGGAGTTGCGACTGGCGGCCACCCGCATCTCGATGGGAGCGGGGGTGTCTTCGCTGCGGAGGTCTTCGGGCGGAAGAAGCTCCAGCCGCCAGCGGGCGACGTCCTTGGGCTTGCCTGGAGTTGTCTTCCACTTCACGCCGACCGCAGCGGGGTTGTCCTGCGAGGTCTGACAGTAGAGAACACCGTCATCGGTGAGCTCCAGCTTGCTGAAGGTCTCGGGGGAGCCGTTGGCTTTGCGGAAGCTGACCGCCTCGAGGGTCTCGAGCGCCGACTCGGCGGGATGGTCGCGAGGGATTGACGCGAGGTCGATCTCTTCCTCCGCCCACAACCGACGAGTCCATCCGACCGTGTCATGGAGGTCAGAATGCGCTGGGTTCAGAGCCGTCGCCACCTTCTGCAATACGGGGCCGGGAGCGACACCAGCCTTCTGCAGACGCTCGCGCACAGTCGCGGTGGCCTGGCTAGGTTCAGAAACCGCCCGGACGAGACGCGCGTTAAAATCCAGATTGGCGCGCAGCTGCGGACCGGTCGCGTCGTCGACGAGAAGACCGAGTCGCCACAGCTCACGACCGAAGGAGAATTCGTCGTCGGCTTCAAGGACGGCCGAGAGGAAATCGAGCTTTCCCTCGAAGGAGACCGATGCGGATTTCAGCGCTGTCCGGGTGGGCAAGGTCGGCCAGCGAGACTCCACCTCGTCACGTATCTCGTTGAGGACTGACGAGAGTTCCTCCACCATGGGGTGCCGCTCGAAGGAGTTGTCGAGCGAGCTCGCCGCGTGGGCCTGGAGCGGGGGCACGAAGAGGGCAAAGACATGAGTCTTGTCGTTGCGGATGCCGACAGCTGTCTCGACGGAGACCTCGACGCCGTGGTCGGTGGGGGCGAGCACAGCTACCCGCACCGACTCGGGATCGATGAGCTCGTTCAAGTCAGTCGCGCACTCCCGCGCATCCTGGACCGAGATGTCGTCAATGCGCAGGCAGTGTCCGGGTTCCGCCGCCTCCACCAATGCGAGGAGTCGGCGGGTAAGAACCGTGCGGACGCGGGAGATCACTGGCCCTCCAGGAGCTTCATCAAGGGATTGCGGACACGCTGCGCACTGAGGTCGTCACTCAGGCCGTCGAAGGCACCCAAGAGGTGGAGTCGCTGCTTGAACGCCTCGAAGTTACGGGCCGCCGCAGCTCGGTTCTCGGCGCTGTCCATGCCTGCGGGGGGCCGGTTGACGAGGATGCCGAACCTGTTCTCGAAGGTCCCCAGTACGACATCTATCGCATTCTCGGACAGGGGCTTGACGCCTGTGCCTGAACGGCTGAACGTTAGAGCAAGTAGCGACGACAGCAGGAGGTCGGACGGGGCATAGGTCCAGGAACGACGGGAGTTCAGGGGGCCCGAGAGAATCCCCACGTCGGTCTTGATGCCACCGGTCGACCAGAACCACTTGATGGCGTTCTCGTAACCCCTCTTCTTGAGTGCCTCGACGAGAACGTCAGCCACCTTTTCGGCCGCCGGACGCTGATCTCCTAGGACGGCTTGCAGGAAGGTCGCCGTGTCCTCATCGTCGGTGTCCTTGTTGGCCTGACGGATTTGCTTCAGAACATTGCGCAGGTGAGCGACAGTGTCGTTTTCTTCCGACATGGCGGCCAGCTTCATGAACTTCTCTGGCGCACTCAACGAGTCGTCGTGGAAGAGCTCATCGCCGTCCGGGGAATCGGAAATGGAGCGCAGGTAGAGCCGGTCCCAGAAGAACTGACGGACAGATGCAAGGTCACGCTGCACGCACTGTCGGGCGAGCGTATCGGAAGCGGATCCCTTCTCGCCCGTGAAGTCGACGTACTGCTCGAGCTTGTTGGTGGCGCTAGGGCTGAGCATGTCCTCGTTGGCAGTCCCGACCGTGATCAGCTGACGCGTCGCCTGTGCGATGCGGAGTGGCAGCTGGAAGAGGCGCAGTCCAATAATACCCGCGAGGTGGCGCGACATCATGAGGGCCGGTGCGTGCTTGCCATAGCTCTGGACGTAGTCGATGACATCTCGGCCCAGGGGCGCGGAGGCCCCGGGAACGGGGGACTCGTGCTCCTGACCCTTTACCTTTGATGCCGACTTGGCCTCGAACTGTTCCAGGAACCGAATGGTGAGAAGGGTGGAGATGTCGACGTCGGTGCCGTCGTACTCGGGGGCCCACTTGGGCGGATCGCTGAAGGTAACGCCAGCTCCGAACGACGCGCGGAACTGCTCGCCCACCCACACCTTGGCCTTGACATGGTCGTTACCGATGCGTGATGCACTTGCGCGGAGCATCTCGCGGTAGATCAGGTAATCGGCTTGGCGGTGCCGCGAGCGTGCGGGAAAGCCGGCACGGTAGACAGCGACCGTGCTGGGGCGGAGAAACTGCATCTGTTCGCTGGCACGAGTACGGCCAGCGCGGCCCATTTCCACGACTGACGACCGCAGCCAACCGTCAAGCACGGCGCTTCCTTCGGCATTGTCAAAGCCGTCGAGGTGCTCCGACTCGGCGAGGGAATGGAGCTTTTCGGTGTACATGCCTGCGGCCTTACCGTTCGGGGCGGTACGTCCCTGCTTGATCGCCATTTCAAACACCTGAGTTAGCATGCGCTCCACATCGGTGTCGTTGAGCTCGACCAGCGTCAGTTCGGTGAACGCGAACGTCCGGAGGTTCGGGGGTAGCTCGATCTTCATGCGAACTCTCCTCCCCGGCGGATTACGCCGTGCTCGACTCGAACTGCGTTCGGGCGTCCGGCCGGATCGATCACCTGAACGCGTCGCCCGGGCGTGGCGCGAAGCGCGTCGCCGAAGGCACTGAGCTCGAGAGTCACTGCTTTGGCTCCGGCGTCTCCGAGAATTTCGCCATCGGAGGCTCGCCGCACGAGTTCATAGGAGTCGAGGGAGAGCGTCAGAGACGCTAACGGGTGCTCGAGTCTTAAGGCATCCGCCTGCTGCTCGACGAAGCGCTCCAGGACGGGGAGCGGGCGCAGCTCGAATGCGGGTCTGTCGATCTCGCGCAGCACCGACCATCCGTGGCTCTCTCCGTCCCTCAATGCCAGACCGGATCCGGAGTACCCAGGGGCGCCCAGAATGCGGCTCAGTCCGAGGAGCACCTGTGCCCGGGTCGCCTCCGGATCGGTGTCCTCGTGCAGTGCTGCGATGAACTCGTCAAAGTAACGGTAGGCGCGGACCTCGGAGCGAGCGACGCCGTTGCGCCCGGACCCATCGAAGAACAACTGGCGGTGCGCGGAGCCCTGGCGAACGAATGCGGGCAGCTTGAGTCGTCCCTCGCGCTGGGCACGGTCGACCCTGGGGGCGGTCTGCGCCTGTGGGTCGAGCAGAGCCCACTCTGCGACTAGGTAGTCCGGGCTCTCGGAGACGAACGCGAGGTCGTGGGCCAGGGAGTTCTCGGCCATACGAAGGTCTCGCCCTGCCTCGATGCTCGTGTGGACGTCGGCGCAGCCACGGTCGCCGGTGATCGTCCAGGCCATGGCTGATCGGACGTCACGGAATGTAGCGCGCCGTTTTCGACGCAAGTGGGAAACTGTGACGAGTTCGAGTAGCGGTTCCCGTCCGTTCTCGCGGAGCAAAGTGCGGTTGGAGAGGATCGGGCACACCGCTCTAGCCGAACATCCGGAGCAGGTAGCCCAGAGGTTGTCGGAGGTGAAGGAGTCAAGTACGGCACCCGCCAAACCGCCCCGAGTGCCAGGGGTGGGGGCGAGGGTTCGGCGCTTAAGGTCTACCACGGCGACACGAGGGTGTGTGACCGGCTTATGGGCGGCGTACTCCTCGACCGCCGCGTGGTATTCCTCGTAGATGTCCGAATAGTCACGGAAGAAGTTGAGCAGGCGGCCGTCATTAATTGCGATGAGGGCCGTGTGCTTACCGTTCCCGGCGAGAGCCTCGTGCATGAGGTCATCGGAGGTCTTGCCGTCACGTGCCTCGCTGGCGTCGTACAAGGATGCGAAGGTGCGCCCGTCCAGCGTCATCCTCCATCCGGCCGCCGTGGTTGGCTGGGTGTCGACCGCACCAGCCCGGGACAGCTCCTCGCGCAGGGTAGCTAGGAACGAAGTCTTGCCGTCGCCTGGGTTTCCGGTGAGGAGCACGACATCGAGCTCGCCGGCTAGAACACTAGGGGCGAGCTCCGTGTCGAGCTTGGTCTTGACGTACGTGGTGCGCGCGAAGTCGTCGTCCAGTCCGCGGTTGCCGCCGTTACCAGCGGAACTGCCGCGGTAAAGGCGGCGCAGGTCCATAACGGTGGGGTTCACGAGGGATTTGCCCGCCTCCTCGCGAGGCGCGGACGCCATGCGCAGCTGCTCGGCGAACTCAGCGGCGGATACCGGACGGTCCTTCTCGTCGGGCTCGACCAGTCGGTAGAGGCAGCGGAGTACCGCAGTGCCCTGCGGCCCCCACGTCTCCAGCTCCTCTGCTGTGAGGGGCTCAATCTGATCCTTCTCCGCCCTACGGGACTCGGAGGTCTTGTAGGGGTAGCGCCCGAGCATGGAGTAAAGGAGTGAGACGCCGAGGGAATACAGATCGGCCGCCCGGCTCCAGGTGCCGGACCGGTCCACTTCGGGAGCCATGTAAGGAGGAGTGCCGGCGATGGATACGGCGTCGGAGACGGCGGAGGCCAGCCCAAAGTCGATGAGAACAGCGCTCTGATCTGGGCGCACAATGATGTTTGTCGGCGTGACGTCACGGTGCAGGTGCTCCTCGGAATGCATGTATTCGAGGCCGGCCAGCGCGTCGAGGGCGATGGAACGATAGGCCTCCTCATCCGCGGTTCCGGTACGGCTGAAGTCGCGCAACGACTGGCCGTCGACGAACTCGGAGACCAGGTAGACCGGCGAATTCGGCGGTGAGCAGTCCCAGACCCGTGCACACCGGGGGCTGCTCAGACGCTTGGCTGACTCGAACTCCTGCAGGACCGCGGCTCGTGCTTGCGGGTTGGAGTATTGCTTGATCACGCGGGTGCCCTGGGTCCGGTTGTCAACGGCGAGCCAGGACGTTGCGAAACCACCCCGTCCCAGAACGCGCTGGATCTCGTACCGGCCCTCGACTAGACCACCGACCTTGAACTGGTCGGCCGCAGGGCTACTGTCGCCAACAGGAAGCTCGGCCGGGCGGGATTCGGAGGGAGTGAGTTCTTGTAGGAGCTCGACGACCCGCGACGCTGATGGCCGGTCCGGCGAGTTGGCTGCTAGACAGTTCTTAAGGATCGGGATGACGGGGGAAAAGTCCTCGGTGGACAAGGCGATCTGCAGGACATCGGAGCCGTCGTTCAGCGAACCGCACCCATTGAGCCACCACAAGATGGTCAGGGCCAGCGAGTACACGTCGGACTCAGGGACCGCGTTGCCGACGATGACTTGGACCTCGGGTGCGCGAAAGGGGACGGAGCTGTCGACGGTGTCCGCTATGTCGGACGCGATCGTCGCTTCGGAGTCTGCGTGGGCGAGGTAGAAGTCTCGGAAGAGGACCCGGTCGCGGCGGCCGAGGAGGACGCGTGACGGCATGAGCCCTCGGTGCGTTACGCCCTTCTCGTGGACCTCGCTGAGGGCGGTGAAGGCATCCAAGATTATCGCTGCCGCACGTCCGGTTAAGCCGGCGTCATCGCGCGCGACGATGTTTCCCGCCGTTGCATGCCGGCTCAGGGAAACACTTGCCTTCGGGCGGATCGGGAGGATGATCCAGCGACGTGCTTCGTCCTCGAACGAGGACTCGACGGACCAGGATCGCTCGATTTCCGCGACCTGAGCTGTTGCACGGCGCTCATGACGGACGAGGTTCGGGACATCGACCCCGGGTCCCCAACCGTCCATGGGGTAGGCGCGCAGGACGATCGGGTCACCGTCGGAGTCGGAGCCGACGAAGACGCGCGAGCGTCCGACGGGCTCCGCCTCGGAGGCAACCGTGTAGTGCCCTAGGGTCGTGGGTAGTTCCTTGCGGGCGGAGAGACCGGAGAGGAAGTCGATGACGGCTTGGCGGACACCGCTCAGTGAAGAGGGCTGCTTGTCATGTGCAATGAGGTCCTCGGCGGCGTAGGCGAGCTCGAGGATGTGCTCATCATCGTGGGTGTACCGGGAGGTGTCCAGCTGAAGCTCGGGGTGGGAGAGGATGACACGAGGCACCACCAGCTTTTGCCCTGCGGTGCTGCTCATATATAGGGGAACATTCTGTCGGAGCACGCCGGCGAGCACCCGCGCGACGTGGGCGTTGCGGCCCACCGGGCTCTCACGCATGGATCCCTTCACCTGCCAACCGCCGTTGCGTACGATCACGGTCGGCCCCCAGGACTTCTCCTCGAGCACAAAGATGCGGTTGTCGGCGATGACCAGAAGGTCGACGTCGTCCTGCTGAGGCGTGGGCAACGAACGCCCGGCCACGATTACCCAATGCTCAGGGAGAGCTGCGGCGAGTGTTTCGGCGGTCCGCTGCTCGCCAGGACCGTGGTAACCGTAGACCACGAGCTCTGCCACGTCAGTTCCCCACTTCGTAATTGTCCGGCCAGAGCCAGCGACGCACGTTGGCCTCGTCCTTGCTCAGAATCCTCAGGTAGTCGTTGTCGCGTGTGTAGGTGATCATCAACTGGTCCTTGGCGCGGGTGGCGCCGACGAATGCCACGCGCGCCCTCCGCAGAGATTCGATGTCGTCAGGTTCAAAGCTCGGCAGCGCTTCAAGTCCGAACAAGAAAACCACCGGGAACTCGTGTCCCTTCGCGGAGTGCACCGTCATCAGCTTAACGGCATTGTGAGATCGGTCGAAGGTGTGGGCGTTCTCGCGGTTCACCACCGTATGGGGAACTGAATGCGCTTCCAAGACCTTAGTGAGGCGCGAGAAGGTTCCGGACCGGCGGGTGACCAGGATGCCGATGTCCTGGGGCAGCCGGTCGCCGTCTCTAAGCATGGTGGCCACCTCCCAGCCGATGGCCTCTGCCTGTTCGTCCCACGAGTCTGCCCAGATCAGCTCGACCGGTTCGCCCTCGGGCGCCTCGTCCCGGCCAGGAACAGAAAAAGCACCGTTGATGCCTCCTACTGCTTCCAGAATGTTGCGGGTGCTCCGGTAGGGCTTGCTCAGGGTGAAGTACTCGATGTGCGTGGAGGAGAATGCGTCGGTGAAGCTCTCGTCGTGGTATAGCGCCTGGGCTTCGTCGCCAGCCATGAAGAGGCCGCCCCGGCCCTTCACAATCCCCGCACGGACGACGGCGAGCCAGGAAGGTCGGAAGTCCTGGACTTCGTCGACGAGGACAGCATCAGCGATGGGGGACACGCCCGCTTTGGCGTTCATGGCCTTGTCGAGCCAGTGGTAGGTGTAGTGATCATTCTCGAACGAGAACTTCACGCCCAGATCTTGGGCAAAAGCGGTAAAAAGACTCACGGTGATGCTCGGATGCCCCTCGGTGAGGCTCGCGAGGTAGGGGACAAGAGCGCGGTTGTAGCAGAGCACGCGGATGCGCCAGTCGGGGTGGCGCTCGGCCAACCAGCGGGCGCGTGCTGCCAACACCAACGACTTGCCGCTTCCAGGGGGGCCTTGGATGACGGCCACCTCGGTCCCGTCACGCTGGGCTATGTGTGCCTGCTGCGCATCCAGCACGTAACGAAAGGAGGCTCTCTCCTCTGCGCCTGCGTCGTGGGAGTTGTCGCGGAAGATGCTCGTGAAGACGATCTCGGGGAAGAGGGCACGGACCACGATCTCCTCGATCTCCGGGTCCAGTGGCGATGCAGGAACAGCGTCCAGCCATGTGGCGTCGTTCAGCTGTGCGGGGCTGATGGTGATGCGCCCGCCGATGCCGATGTGCGGAGCGTCCAGGACGGTGGCCGGCCGGAGGACCACGCGGGCCACCCTGACCGAGGCGTCAAGCGAGAGAGTCTGGCGGAGCCCGTGCACCCGTTGGTTCAACGTCACAAACGGAGTCTGGTCGGTGACATCTTCGCCGGCATCGACGCAGATGCCGATGAGTCCTTCGTCCGGATGGAGCACCACAACGTCGGGCTCTTCGCTCGTTCCCGGAGCGATTACGCGTCCACCGGCAGAGGCCAGCGCCTCCGCGAGTGCGCTGACGATCTCCTCAGTTCTCAAAATGCTCCTAACGATCCGACTCCGTTCACGTCACTGGCCGGTACTGATGGTAGTAAACCCCACCGACATAATTGGGCGTTCAGTCCTTGTCTGTCGGCGTGCGCCTCATGCTGCACGTCTCGGCGTAGGCACTGCTTGCGCGGCGAGTGAGCCGGCTGAGCAATGCGAGCTGCTGGCGTACCCGCTCCGCGGCTGCGGGCTGGCCGTGCGCGGTCTACGTCGTGCTGTCCACTACCGCAGAAGCCTGCCCGGTGAGGGCATACCAGCAGGCTGGTTGCAGTGCTCATCGAAGTGCTCAGTTCGCTTCGCTTCAGATCGAGATGTCGGTCCTAGGGTTTCATCGGCCGGAAACCCATGGAGCTGAGCGATCGGGTCTGCTGCACGGATAGGTGACTGAATCGCCCCGGGTTTCGTGGAGGCTCGGTTACGTGGAGCCAGCCCCGGTCGGGACAGGTGTTTCAGGGTAGTGCTCGGGCGTGGCGCTGGCGCAGTGGTTGGTCTCGAGCTTGGCCGGCGGGACGAGCCCGATCTCACCGTGTAGGCGCCTGTGGTTGAACCAGTCGACGTACTCGGCAACGGCTATCTGGCTCTTCGGACTTCCGGTGGGGATCCGGGCATCGACATCAGTTGAACACGGTGATCAGTCTCCGGACCGGGCAGCAGCTGGGCATCACGCCCGACGTCCCCGGGGGACGCCGGGTGAGTGGCGGCTCAGACTTCCCACACCTTCTCGGAGCGGAACTGTTCGATCACGATCCTGTGGTCGCGCAGTTCGGAGAAAGGGTTCTTGGTCGCCAGCGCAGTGATAGCAGAGAGTAAGTCGGCGACAGCCCTATCGTTGCCATCGCTCATGGCGACATCGAGTCTTGCGAACAGATCGCGAAAGGCTGTGCGACGTTCGTCGAAGACGACGTCGAGGGAGCGCAGGAGGAAGTCCCGCTGCGCTTCTATCCCCGAGATGATCACGTCCCTTTGGGCGTTGACGCTCGCAATGGTTCGCTTCGTCTCCTGCTCCTGGGAGACCCACTTCGAGACCCAGTCGACGATCATCGTGAACGCTCGGAACGTATCCGCGGCGGCTACGGTGCTCACGCCGGGGAACTGGACGCTCATTTGTACCTCATCACTATCTCGATGGACTCGTCCGTCAGCTCGCCGTCGTCGGCGATGACGCGTACGTTGATGATCTCGCGCAGCGCCCTGACCAAAGTGTAAACTCGGAGCAGCTGGGGCCCGTGAGCCTCAGGATCGAAGTCCAGCAACTCGAGTACGGCGAGGGCATTCTCCGTGCGTTCGGTCGTGGCGGTCAACACACCCCGGAGCTCGCTTATGCGCTCACCGATCCGCAATGTCAGGTCACCGGCTGCTTGCATGGAGGTGATCTGTACTTCCGCCTCTGCGGCGCGTTGTCGTGTCCGCTTACGTCTACGCGAGCCCGACCAGGCAAGGGTGCTCCCGGCAATGAGAGCGGCCGGCGCTGCGGCTATGAAGGCTAGAACGACGGTTCCGCCCGCGACCCCGGCGCCACCTGCTGCAAGGGTTCCCCCGCCGAGCCAAGCGAGTGTGGCGTTCTGGGCCGCGATTCCACTCAGACTCGATATCGCGGCGCCGGTACCGGCAGAAGCGAGCGATCCTACACCCCACAGGGCCGCCGCCTGCGCGGAGAGACCTGCGATTCCGGCGCTGGCGAAGCCCGATGCGCTGCCTGTGGCTTGAGTGAGGTCGAACTTCAGTGCTTTGAGTTCCGGTATGTTCAGCTCTATCCCGTCCACCACGTGTCCGTCCAAACGTCGGACGAGTTGTTCATGTCGCTCCAGCCAATGAACAAAACGACCGATCGTCTGTTCTTGGACGGCCATCTGAAGCTTTCCGTAATCGGTCACGGTCGCGCTCGTCTGTGCCCGGATCCTCTCCAGCTCGTCCAATGCAGACTTGTGCGCGTTCGTGACGTCCGTCCATTCGCGATTTGCGATGATGTGTTGCTGGATGCCGCGTCCGGCGGCGGCCAAGCCGCCGGCAATGGCGACGCCACCCGCAACGACGGGGATGAGTGGCAACGGCATCAGGACCTCTTCCCAGGCGTGCCGAGGCGCGCCCCGAATGCCCAGCGCTCCACCTCGTCGCCTGCGACCTCACGTGCGAGGAGGTCGCCTGCAGCTCGCGCATATAGGTTCAACTGCTCGAGCGTCTCGACGTAGTGCGTCACGGAGTACTGGGAGATGTACCCGAAGCGCACATCACCTGTCGCTTGCCCGAGTGTCTCGCGGACGAACTGGTCGACGATCATGCATGGGTGGTCGGGACTTCCCCCTCCCGCGAAGTAGAGATACTTGGTGAAGAAATTCGGACCGAGCCAACTGAAGCGGTTCCGGCCTCCAGGGCGGAGGATCGCGAAGGCCTCGGCGGGATCCCGCCGCGACGTAGCGGCAGCCAGCATCAGGACACGGGGGGCGTCGTCGGCGGCGAGGACAGACGTGATCCGCCGCTTGTTGTTCCGGTGTCGCTGACCCGTGCCCCAGGCGAGGGAGTGCCAGAGCAAGCGAAGCGCACCGACTTCGCTCACGACAGCGTCCTCAGCCAGGCTGAAAATGTGAGCTCGGGTGATCGGTTGTTGCCCCGTCGTTCCATTGCCGCCGGTCACGGGACCACCCGGGAGCAGTGCGCGGTCCTCTTGGTTCCACCAACCGATGGTGACGTCGACACTATGGCCGAGAACTGCCTGGTCACGGCCGTGGCGGCGCAGGTGATCGACGAGACTGTCAGGAACTGTGTGGTTCGGCATCGTTCGCTTTCAGGTGGAGGTCCTCGCACCGTATCGGCACGGATGTCGACGTGATGCGGGATTCGGTGTCGGAAGACAACCCTTATGCGTGTAGTCGCCGAAGCCTCATCCGTTGTCCCCCCCGCCGATACGATGGACCGGCAGCGGGGGCGGCCATGGCATCAGGGGCGACACGAGGTAGCTGATTCAGTGCACAACGAAGTCGAAGCGGCAGCAGAGGACTCCTTCACCGCCGCCGCAGGTTCGGTCGTCGTCGTCCGGGACCAGGAGTGGCTCGTCACCAACGTCGAGCGTGCGAGCGACGGTTGGTTCGTCCATGTCCAGGGCCTGTCCGAGCTCGTCCGCGACACCGAGGCCACCTTCTCCACGGCGTTGGACGACATCCAGGAGGCGGACCCCCGCAAGACCCAGGTCGTCGCGGACGACTCCCCGGGCTACCGCAAGAGCCGGCTCTGGCTGGAGGCCACCCTCCGGAAGACCTCGATCCCACTCACCGACCCACGCCTGACGGTCGCCCACAAGGGCCTCGCCGACCCGCTCCCGTACCAGGTGGCCGCCGTGCGTCAGGCGCTGGACCCGGACAACCTGCGCCCCCGCATCCTCCTGGCCGACGCTGTCGGCCTCGGTAAGACCATCGAGATCGGCATGATCCTTGCCGAGCTCGTGCGCCGTGGCCGCGGCGAGCGCATCCTCGTCGTCACGCCCCGCCACGTCCTGGAGCAGATGCAGCGCGAGATGTGGACGCGCTTCTCGCTCCCCTTCGTGCGTCTGGACTCCGTGGGCATCCAGCGCATCCGCCAGAAGCTGCCGGCCAACCGCAACCCGTTCGCCTTCTACAAGCGCGTCATCGTCTCGATCGACACCCTGAAGTCCGACCGCTACCTCGCCCACCTCGAGAAGCAGTACTGGGACGCCGTCGTCATCGACGAGTCGCACAACGTGACGAACGCGGCGACGCAGAACAACCGCCTGGCCCGGCTCCTCGCCAGGCGCGCCGAGGCGCTCGTCCTCGCCTCCGCCACCCCGCACAACGGCCGGGCGGAGTCCTTCGCCGAGCTCGTCCGCATGCTGGAGCCGAGCGCCGTAGGCCCGGACGGCGAGCTCGACGAGCGCATGCTCGAGCGGCTCATCATCCGCCGCCACCGTCACTCCCCGGACGTCGCGAGCACCGTGGGCGCCGACTGGGCCGAGCGCATGCCCCCGCGCAACATCCTCGTCCCCGCGTCAGCCGCGGAGAACGCCATCGCCGAGGAGCTCGAGCAGGTCTGGCTGCATCCGGCCGACGGCGTGAGCCCGGTCCACGGCAACAACCGCCTGTTCCCGTGGACGCTCGCCAAGGCCTTCCTCTCCTCCCCGGCCGCGCTCCTTGAGACGGTCCGTGAACGACGACGCCGCATCGCGTCGCGCGACGGCGTGACCTCCACCAGGGAGGACCAGGCGCTGAGCCGGCTCGAGGAGCTCGCGAACGACGCCCTCGACTCCGAGTCGGGCAAGTACGCCAGGCTCGTCGAGCTGCTCGGGGAGATCGGTGTCGGCCCGCGGTCGGACGAGAGAGCGGTCGTCTTCGCCGAGCGTGTCCCCACCCTGCGTTGGCTGCAGTCCAAGCTCGTCAAGGACCTCGGCCTGAGGCCGGAGAACGTCGTCATCCTCCACGGCGGCCTGGACGACGTCACCCAGCAGGAGGTCGTCGAGTCGTTCAAGCAGGCGTCCTCGCCGATCCGGGTGCTCGTCACCGGCGACGTCGCCTCCGAGGGCGTCAACCTCCACACCCAGTGCCACCAGCTCATCCACTTCGACATCCCGTGGAGCCTCATCCGCATCGAGCAGCGCAACGGCCGCATCGACCGGTACGGCCAGCGCCACAGGCCGCAGATCACCACCCTGCTGCTCCAGCCCACCAGCGAGCGGTTCAGCGGTGACATCCGCGTCCTCACCCGGCTCGTGGAGAAGGAGCACGAGGCGCACGGCACCCTCGGTGACTCCGCCTCCCTCATGGGCGAGTACAGCGTCGAGGCGGAGGAGAAGGCGATCACCGAGGTGCTCGCCGGCCGGCAGGAGCTCGACGACGTCGTCCAGGACGTCGATGACGTCACCCCGGGCACCGACGTCGCGGCGTTCTTCGCCCGGCTCACCCAGCAGTCGGCGCAGCCGGCCGCCACCGAGGTCCCGACGCACGACGACGCCCTCTTCCCCGCCGACCTCACCTACCTCGAGCAGGCCCTGGAGGAGGTCCTGGAGACTCCGGGCTCCCGGGCACCGAACGGCGTCTCCTGGCGGAACCACACCCAGCACCACGTCGCCGAGCTCGTCCCGCCGCCCGATCTGCGCCGGCGGTTGGAGGTCCTCCCGCAGCCCTACCTCACGGCCCGCCGCGTGCACGAGAAGCTGCAGCTGGCCACCACACCGCAACGCGGGCTCACCGAGCTCGAACGAGCGCTGCAGGACGAGACGCAGTCCGCCTGGCCGGAGGCCGGCTACCTCGCCCCGCTGCACCCCGTCCTCGACTGGGTCTCCGACCGGGCACTGGCGAACCTCGGCCGCGACCAGGTCTTCGCCGTCCGCGGCGACGGCGACGAGCTCGCCGTCGTCCTCCAGGGCACCCTGACCAACCAGCGCGGTCAGGTCGTGGCCGCCAGCTTCCTCACCGCCACCTTCCTCAACCCGGACAACCCGTCCTTCGCCGCCACCCAGGCGCACGGCTCGGTCACCGCGGCACTGGAGGCCGTCGGGTTCACCGAGCACACGGTCAACACCGGCGCCCTGGCGGACACCACAGGCCTGCAGCGCTTCCTCGGACCGGCGGTCGACTCCGCCCTCCGCACGATGGAAGGCGTCACCCGAGCGGCTGCCGACTCCACGGCCGAGCGCGTCCACGCCTGGGTCGAGCGCACCCGCAGGTGGGACGAGGAGGCCGCGGGCCTCGCCAAGCGGGGCGAGCTTCGCGAGCGACAGGAACGGGTCGACGCCGAACGGGAGCTCGCGGGGGCGATGCTCCCCAGTCGCACGCTCGTGCGCCCGTTGCTCGTCATCGTCCCGAACGACTACACCGGAGGTCAGCACTGATGGCCACCAGCGACGCCCTCATCGTCGGCGAGGACTGGATCAGCGAGCACTACTTCACCACCGACGCCACGAAGGAGTCCTTCCAGGCCAAGGTGCTCGAACGGCGCAAGCAGTGGCAGGCCGACAAGGACGCCGGGACCGTCCGCACCCGCTTCACCGCCGCCCGCCGGGTGCTGCTCGACCGGCTCGCCGCCCTCGACGAGGCCGCCGACCGCGACGTCGCTGCTGCCGTCATCAATGCCCAGCTCCTCGACGTGCTGGGGTACACCCGTCCCGGCCTCACGCAGACCCGGCCGGACCCGGCAGGGCCCGTGGTGCGTATTGGCCGGGCCGGGCTCACTGACGCCGGTCCGCTCGCCGTTGTCGAGGCGGTCCCGGTGGAGAGTGCCGACGAGCTCCTCGCCAAGGACGCACCCACCCTGCTGCGCACCTACCGGCACGACGAGGCCACCGAGCTCACGTCCGTGGCGCGCACCCTGTCCACGCTCTTCGTCTCCGACGACGCACCCGTGTTCGCGCTCGTCCTCGCCGGTCGCTTTGCCCTTGTCGCCGAGCGCGAACGCTGGGCCGAGGGCCGCTACCTCGCCGTCGACGTCCAGCTCGTCGCCGAACGGGCCGACGACACCCGCGGGGGAGAGGTGGACCGGGCACTGACCTGCCTGAGCGCCGAGTCCCTCGCCCCGGACGCCGAGGGCACCATCTGGTGGACGCAGGTGCTGGAGGACTCCGTCCGCCACACCGTAGGTGTCTCGGAGGACCTGCGCGACGGCGTGCGCCTGTCGATCGAGATCATCGGCAACGAGGTCGTCGCCCGCCGCCGGGCCCAGGGACTGCCGCCGCTGCCGGCCGACGAGGCCCAGCCCCTCGCCAAGCAGTCCCTGCGGTTCCTCTACCGCATCCTCTTCCTCCTCTACGCCGAGGCGTCCCCGGAGATGGGCGTGCTGCCCACCGGCGCCCCGGAGTACGAGCGCGGCTACAGCCTCGACCGGCTGCGCGACCTCACTCTCGTCGAGCTCACCACATCGCACGCCAGGTTGAGCACGCACATCTACCAGTCGCTCGGCGTGCTCTTCCGCCTTGTCCAGGACGGGCACGACGGCGGGAAGGTCGACGACGAGGCCGCGGCCCTCGAGGGCCTGACCTTCCGCAACCTCAGGGCCGACCTCTTCACCCCGGAGGCGACCGCCCACATCGACGAGGTCGGGCTCGGGGACGAGGCTATGCAGCGGGTGCTGCGCCACCTCCTCCTGAGCAAGGAGACCAAGGGCAAGGACCGCGGCTTCATCTCCTACGCCGAGCTCGGCATCAACCAGCTCGGCGCGGTGTACGAGGGTCTCATGTCCTACACCGGCTTCTTCGCCGAGGAGGACCTGTACGAGGTCGCCAAGAACGGCGACGCGTCCAAGGGCTCCTGGGTGGTGCCCGTCGACCGTGCCGGCCACATCGCCGAGAAGGACTTCGTCAAGACCACGGACCCGGTGACGGGGGAGCGGAAGGCCGTGCTCCACGAGCGCGGCTCGTTCGTCTTCCGGCTCTCCGGCCGGGCCCGCCAGCAGTCGGCCTCCTACTACACCCCCGAGGTCCTCACCCGCTTCACCGTCTCTCAGGCCCTCGCCGAGCTGCTCGACCAGGACGGACGCAGGACGCCCGCGCGCGAGATTCTCGACCTCACCGTCTGCGAGCCGGCGCTCGGCTCCGGCGCGTTCGCCATCGAGGCGGTGCGCCAGCTCGCCGAGGAGTACCTCAAGCGCCGCCAGGAGGAGACCGGCGAGCGGATCGATCCCGACGAGTACCCGCGCGCGCTGCAGAAGGTCAAGGCCTACCTCGCGCTGCACCAGGTCTACGGGGTGGACCTCAACGCCACCGCTGTGGAGCTCGCGGAGATCTCGCTGTGGCTCGACACCATGGTCGCCGGGCTCGACGCGCCCTGGTTCGGTCTCCACCTGCGCCGCGGCAACTCCCTCATCGGCGCCCGCCGCGCTGTCTACCGCCGCGGCCAGGTGAACGACAAGACCTGGCTCAAGGCGGTGCCGAGGGAGGTGCCGCTCACCTCCCTCGCCGACGACGCCGAGCACGACCGACTCGCCTCCGGTCTGGACGGCGGGATCCACCACTTCCTCCTGCCCGCCGAGGGATGGGGTGCGACGACGGACGCGACGGAAGCCAAGGAGCTCGCTCCCGAGGCGCGCGACCGCCTCCGCGCCTGGCAGCGCTCCATCCGCAGCAAGCCGAGCAAGAAGCAGATCGATGCGCTGGTCGATGTCTCCTACCGCGTCGAGCGGCTCTGGCAGATCGCGCTCCGGCGCCTTCAGGTCGCCGAACAGGAGATCCGCCGCTCGATCGACGTGTGGGGTGCCGAGGATCTACCCGTCGGTGGTCGGGTGCAACGACATGAGATCGAGGCGGCACTGAACGACGCCGGGAGTGCCTACCGGCGGCTGCGCCGCGTCATGGACGCATGGTGTGCGCTCTGGTTCTGGCCGCTCACCGACCGTCTCACGACCGTCGAGGTCGACGGTGAGTTGAAGCGGATCGAACCGCCGACGCTCGACCAGTGGATCGACGCCCTCCGAGGGCTGCTCGGCCGACACACCGGCAATACGCGAGCCACCCGAGGTCATGACCAGACGCTGAGTGCCGGGGTGTCCTGGGACGAGCTCGGGGACTACGAGGCCTTCGACCAGCTCTTCGCCAGTGTCTCGCCCGTGGAAACGGTGCTGCGGGAGCACCCGTGGCTGCGCGTGTGCGAGGCGGTCGCGGGGGCGGAGGGATTCTTCCACTGGGAACTCGACTTCGCGGCGCCGATGGCTCGCGGCGGGTTCGACCTCCAGGTGGGAAACCCGCCGTGGGTCCGGCCACGGTCCGATGTCGAAGCCCTCCTGGCAGAAGGTGACCCGTGGTGGCAGCTGAAAGCCAAGGCCACCCAGGCTGAGGTGCGCGCTGCGCGGGAACGCACATTGGAAGCGAGGAGCCTTCGCGACCTCGTGCTGGAGGGGACCACCGAGGTCGCAGCGACCGCCGAGTACCTCGGCGCGGTCCAGCAGTACCCGCACCTGGCGGGACTGCAACCGGACCTCTACCGCTGCTTCATGGAGCAGACCTGGCGGCACGTCTCGCTACGCGGCACCGTGGGACTCATTCACCCCGAGACCCACTTCACCGACGAGAAGGCCGGCATTCTGCGCAGCGCGAGCTATGCGCGATTGCGCCGGCACTGGCAGTTCATCAACGAGCTCGTGCTCTTCGACATCCACCACCTCGTCAACTACGGCGTGCATATCTACGGTGCCGAACGATCCCAGGTGGGCTTCCTGCACTCCACGTCGCTGTACCACCCCGACACGGTCGACCGGTCGCTCGTGCACGACGGCACGGGACCGGAGCCCGGCCTCAAGGATCCGAACGGAAACTGGGACGTGCGCCCGCATCACGACCGGATCATCCACGTCACGGACGGCGTCCTCAGGACATGGCACGACGTCCTCGAGGGCGACAGCGTGCCTGTCCGGCAGAGCCGGATGGTCTACACGGTGAACCGATCCTCGGCGACGGTGCTGGCGAAGCTTGCTGCCGCCGACCGACTCGGCTCGTTGGGTCTGAAGTTCTCCGCAGGCTGGCATGAGAAGAACGACAGAGTGAAGGGCTACTTCGATTCGTCCTGGGGAGCCGCCGACTCCTGGGACCACGTCATCCTGCAGGGCCCGCACCTGCATGTAGCGACACCGTTCTACAAGTCGCCGAACAAGACGATGCTCCACAACCTCGACTGGTCAAGTATTGACCTGGAGCACCTGGCCCCCAACGCCATTCCGGTGACGTCCTACAAGCCCCGCGGTGACCGCTACGAGTACGACATCGCCTACACCGACTGGGGGACCGAGGAAGAGCCGAAGCCCGCGCGCGACTATTATCGAGTGGCATGGCGGAATATGGCGAATAATGTCGCCGTTCGAACGCTGATTCCGGCGATCATTCCTCCTGGTGTGGCTCATATTCACGGGGTCAGTTCAGCCGGCGTCGATTCGGGTGTATTGCCGACGGTTCTTGCAGCTGCCGTAACGTCGTCGCTTCTGGCGGATTTCTCGGTCCGTGTTGCTCCTAAGTCGACAATTTCGGAGGCGACGGTCGCCCGCCTGTCGCTGGCTGATGGTGCCCTCCTGTCGGATCTTATTCTTCGCTCCTTGCGCCTAAATTGCCTAACGGCGGCGTATGGGCCGTTGTGGCAGTCGGTGTACGACGAGAGGTTCCAGTCGGCGAGTTGGACGGCTTCCAATTCGCACTTAAAGCAGTCAGAATTGGGTGAGGTAACTGCGGAGTGGACGCCTGCTGTCCCGCTTCGCCGCGCGGCAGAACGTCGGCAAGCCCTTGTCGAGATCGACGCCCTCGTCGCACTCATGCTCGGCGTCACAGCTGACGAGCTGTGCAGCATCTATCGCACCCAGTTCCCCGTGCTTTACGGCTACGACCGCAACCGCGACTTCTACGACGCCAACGGTCGGCTGGTCCCCAACGAGGTGCTGAAGATCTGGCGCATCAAGGGGGACCGCATCTCCGTCGAGGAGCGCACCGCCACCAACCAGGCCGGGTACACCTACACCTACGAGCTGCCGTTCCGAACGCTCGACCGGGAGCACGACATGCGGGTCGCCTACGCCGAGTTCGAGCGTCGGCTGAAGGAGCGCTCATGAGCGAGCTGTTGCCCACCGTTCAGGCTGAGACGATCCGAGAGTCGCTGCTCGATTACCTCACCACCACCTTCGCTCTCGCCGACGAGGACGCGCGAGCCGCGCTCGAGGAGTTCCTCGCCGACCCCGAGGACGGCATCTTCAAGGGCCCGTACGTCCGCCTCCGGTTGCCGTTCCGCCCCGCGGACCCCGGCTGGCGCGACACGCTCGAGTGGCTGCCCGGCTTCACCCCCTACGGCCACCAGGCCGCTGCCTTCGCCCGGCTCAGCAGCCTCGGTCTCGCATCGGGGGAGCGCCCCAGGCCGACGCTCGTCACCACCGGGACCGGCTCGGGGAAGACCGAGGCCTTCCTCTACCCGATCCTCGACCACGTCCGCCGGGCCAAGCGCGACGGCGTCACGGGCATCAAGGCGCTCGTCCTCTACCCGATGAACGCGCTCGCCAACGACCAGGCGGGCCGGCTCGCAGCACTCATCACCGAGAACCCCGAGCTCGAGGGTGTCCGTGCTGCTCTCTACACCGGCCAGGAGGGCCCTCAGCGCACGAAGGTGACCGCCGACGGTCTCATCACCAACCGTCGCGAGATCCGCGACAATCCGCCGGACATCCTCCTCACCAACTACAAGATGCTCGACCAGCTCCTCCTGCGCGCCGACGACGCCGCGCTGTGGGAGCGTAGCGCCCACAGCCTCCAGTACCTCGTCCTCGACGAGTTCCACACCTACGACGGAGCTCAGGGCACCGACGTGTCCATGTTGCTGCGTCGCCTCGGCCTCGCCCTCAAGCACCACTGGCATGCGGACGACCCGTCCGTCACGGACGCCGACCGCCGGCGTCCGCTCGGCCGCATCACGCCCGTCGCCACGTCCGCCACTCTCGGCGACAAGGGCGACCCGGCCGCCATGCTCGACTTCGCCCGGACCGTCTTCGGTGAGGACATCGAAGCGGACGCCGTCATCACCGAGTCGCGACTCACTCACGACGAGTGGGCGAAGGGCGCCGGCGGCCGGCTCGATGAGCGCGGTATCTCTCTCCCAGGGCGGGCCGGCCCTCGCGCCGACGCGGACGTCGTCGAGCGGGTCGACGCCGCCGTCGCCGACCTCGGAGACGGCGCCGTCGGGGAGCGACTCGCTGCCGCCGTCCTCAGCGAGCTCTGGCGGCGCGACGACACGCAGGCACCCGGTATCGACCCGCAGGACACCGAGCTGCTGCTCGACCTCCTCAAGGCCCACCCGCTCACCGCCACCCTCGTTGCCGAGACCGCCGCCGCGACGTCGGTCCGGGACCTGGCGCGCGCCCTCGTTGTCGACCGTCCACTTCCCGCCGCCGAGGCAGAGCACTGGCAGCGCACGACCGAACGGTTCGTCGTCAGCCTGCTCGGCGCCGTCAGCCATGTGCGTGCGAAGGCGGGCCGCCGGGCCGTCACGGTCGACCTCCACCTGTGGGTCCGCGAGCTCACCCGCATCGACCGCACCCCCACCCTGGCCCCGCAGTACCGGTGGAGCGACGACGGGCAGACCCTCGAGGAGCTCGACACCCACCCGCTCCCGGCCCTCTACTGCCGGCACTGCGGACGGTCCGGGTGGGGCGTCGTCCTCGCCCCGACCGGCACCGACCTCGACATGGACGACACCCGCATCCGCGCCCGTCGCCAGCAGAACGACGACCGCTTCCGCGCCCTCGTCCACGCCGCCACCGAGGGCCGCCACGCCCTCGACGGCGCGGAGGTCTCCACGGAGACCAACCTGCGCTGGTTCCACGTCCAGGAACGACGCCTGCTCACCGCACCACCCGCGGACGGTGAGGAGGATCTGCGAGGCGGACGCATCCTGCCGGTGCTCGTCCACGTCGGCGACGACGCCGGCAAGCTGTCGACGAACGACACCTGCCCCTCCTGTCTGCAGGAGGACGGCATCCGTTTCCTCGGTACCGCCATCGCCACCCTCCTGTCGGTGACCCTTTCCACGCTCTTCGGCGACCAGCACCTCGACGACCGCGAGAAGAAGGCGCTCGTCTTCACCGACTCCGTGCAGGACGCCGCGCACCGCGCCGGGTTCGTGCAGGCCCGCTCCCACACGCTCACCCTCCGCTCGCTCATCCGCAGCGCCGTCGGCGACGCCCCGGCCGGCCTGGAGGAGATCGTCGAGCGGATGCTCCAGGACGCCGGCGACGACAGCTACCGGCGCCACCGCCTGCTGCCCCCGGACCTCGCCGACCGTGACTCCTTCGCCCCGTTCTGGGAGGCCGCGACCGCGCGGCAGGTGCCGCGCCAGGTGCTGCGCCGCGTGCGCCGCCGGCTGCTGCTCGACGTCGAGCTCGAGTTCGGGCTGCAGGCCGGCATCGGCCGCACCCTCGAACGCACCGGCTCGGTCGCCGGGGAGGTCGACATCGACGAGGCCCTGCTCCGGCGCTGCGCCGAGCGCGCCGTCACGGAAGCCGGGGGGATGCTCCTCGAGCCGTCCCGCGAGCAGCTGCTCGCCTGGGCACGAGGCGTGCTCACCCGGATGCGCAAGCAGGGCGCCATCTACCACGAGTGGTTCGCCAAGTTCCAGCAGGAGGACGGCAACCGCTGGTCCATCTGGGGCGGACGGCGCCGCAGCGACGGCATGCCCGCCTTCCCCAAGGGCCGGCCCGCACCTGGCTACCCGCGTGTCGGGAAGGCGCTCGGCACGGACACCGACCTCGAGCCCGTCGGAAGTGCCCGCGGGTGGTACGCCAACTGGACGGCGCGCACGCTGGGGATCCCCACGGCCGAGGGGGCCACCCTCGCCCGACTGCTCTTCGCGCAGCTCGCCACCCACGAGGTCGTCAACACCGCCACGTCCGCGAGTGGCGCACAGGTGTACTCCCTGCCGCCGTCCTCCGTCGTCGTCCACCCGATCAGCCTCGAGGACATGCAGGCGGGGCGGACCATGCTCCGGTGCACCCACTGCGAGTCGCTGACGGCCGGCACCGTCGCCGTCGTCCGACAGCTCACCGGGGCTCCCTGCCTGGTGAGCCGCTGCTCGGGCACGCTCGAGCCGACGCCCCGCACGGACAACTTCTACCGCCACCTCTACGCCAACAGCGACCCACGCCGTGTCGTTGCTCGCGAGCACACCAGCCTGCTCGACGACGAGGTCCGGCTCGCCTACGAGACCGAGTTCAAGGCGGCCGACCCGCACCCTTCCGCCCCCAACGTGCTCGTCGCGACCCCGACGCTCGAGATGGGTATCGACATCGGTGACCTGTCCACCGTCATGCTCTCCGCCTTGCCGCGCCGGGTCTCCTCCTACCTCCAGCGGGTCGGGCGCGCGGGCCGGCTCACCGGCAATGCGCTCGTCCTGGCCTACGTCACGGGACGCGGCGAGCACCTGCCCCGGCTCGGCGACCCGCTGTCCGTCATCGACGGAAAGGTCCGCCCGCCGGCCACCTACCTCGACGCCGAGGAGATCCTCCGGCGCCAGCTCGTCGCCGCCGTCGCCGACACGCTGTCCCGGGACCCGTCGGCACCGCACCCGGCCCGGGCCGTCGAGGCAATCGGCACGACCGCCCCCGGCTCCTACCTCCACGCGCTCGCCGTCGCCGCGGAGAGCCGGCCCGAGATCGGCGAGGCGTTCCTCGCAGGCTTCCCGACCCTGTCCGAGGGGGTTCGGGAAAGGCTCCGGGAATGGACGCGACCGTCGCCGGGACCAGGGACGAGCCCGCTCGCGGCGCGACTGGCTGAGGCGTCCCAGCGGTGGAACCACACCGTGGAGACGCTCCAGCACCGCCGCGCGGAGATCCAGCAGCAGCTGCCGGAGCTCGAGCAGCGGGCAGGCACGCCCGCGGCGTCCGAGGACGACAAGGCAGCCTTCCGTGCCGCACGCGCGGGCCTCAAGCTGGCCGGCAAGCAGCTCGCCGACCTCCGGGGTGAGTACTGGATCGGCGTGCTCGAGGAGTACGGCCTGCTGCCCAACTACACGCTGCTGGACGACTCGGTGAGCCTCGACGTCTCGATCAGCTGGGTCGACCCCGACACCGGAGACTACGAGGACGACAGCCGCGACTACTCCCGCGCATCGGCCGTCGCCCTGCGCGACTTCGCGCCCGGTGCGACGTTCTACTCCGGCGGGTACGCCATCACCATCGACGCCGTCGACCTGGGCCACGAGGCCGAGGCCATCCGCACCCACGCGTTCTGCGCCGCCTGTGGGTACGCGCACCCGCTCGACGACGTCGGCAAGGTCCCGACAGCCTGCCCGCGCTGCGGAGACACCCGGTTGCCCGACCTCAAGCAGCGGATGGACGTCGTCGAGCTCGAGCGCGTCTCCTCCGCCATCAGCCGCGAGCGTGCCACGATCGACGACTCCCGCGACGACCGCATCCGAACCCGCTACACCGTCCTCACGGGCGCCGACGTCGACCCCGCGAAGATCGTGCGTCAGTGGTTCGTCGAGGACTCCGGGTTCGGCGCGAAGTATCTGCGCGACATGACGCTGCGCTGGGTGAACGTGGGCGAGGCAGGACGGCCGGGCGCTGCCCGTGAGCTCGCCGGTACGTCGAACCCGGCACCACTGTTCCGGGTCTGCGAGGCCTGCGGCCACCAGGACACCGACACGCGCGCCAACCGGCCGACCGAGCACCGTCCCTGGTGCCGTCACCGCAAGGCCGCCACCGAGTCGACCCGGTCGATCGCGTTGTCGCGCACGTTGCGGACCGAGGGCATCGTCCTGCGCCTGCCCGCATCGGTGACCCTGGGTGATCGCTTCGCGGTCCCCAGCCTCGCGGCCGCGCTCCTGCTCGGCCTGCGCGAGAGGATCGGTGGCGACCCCGACCACCTCGCCGTCGCCACGACCGTCGACCCGACGCCCGTGGGTACCGACCCGAACCCCGAGGCCCTGCTGCTCCACGATGTCGTCCCCGGCGGCACCGGCTACCTCGCCGAGCTCGCCGACCCGGACCAGATGTGGCAGATCCTGCTGATGGCTTGGGAACAGGTGCGCGAGTGCCCCTGCCAGGACGAGCATCGCCTCGCCTGCCATCGCTGCCTGCTGCCCTTCGCCCAGTCCTTCGGGACGGAGTGGGTGTCCCGGGCCGTGGCGGAGCGGCACCTGCGGGAGATCCTGGGATCGACAAAGGAAGAGGTACCGCAGACGATGACGTGGCAGTGGACCGAGACGGAACCGGATGGGTTCGACCCGGAGTCCCACCTCGAGCAGCTCTTCCGGAAGGTGCTGAAGGAGCGGCTGGAGACGGCCGGGGCCAAGGTGACCGAGCTGCCCACCGATCGCGGCAACCGCTGGACCATCCGCCTCGACGGGCGCCGGTGGACGCTGGACCCGCAGGTCGACCTGCTCGGGTGCCGTCCGGACTTCGTGCTGCGCAGCGAGCAGCCCGACGTCCCCGAGGTCGCGATCCTCACCGATGGCCTGCGGTACCACGCGTCGGAGTCGAGCAACCGGCTCGCCGACGACGCCGAGAAGCGGGAGGTCCTGCGCGAGAGCGGGCGCCTCGTGCTCGCCGTGACGTGGCAGGACCTTCAGCTCGCGCCCGCGGCCGTGAGCGCGCCGCCCTGGTATGCCGAGGACAATCGCGGCATGGTGATGTCGGCCTCGGGTGGCGCCCTCAAGCCGTCCGCCGTCGACCTTCTCTCCCGCGGGCCGGTCGACTTCCTCCTCCACTGGCTGCAGCGACCCGACGCCGACGGCGTGGGCACGCTGGCGGACTGGTTGCCGATGTTCGCCGTCCGGCCGGACACCGTCGCCTACCAGGTGCCGGCCGAGGCCTCCCTCGTGTCAACAGCAGCGGAGCTGCTGGACGGCAACGAGCCCTCGCCTGCCGCCAGTCCGCTGGACGGCGCCTGGACGTACCGGTCGGGTCCGTTCGTGCTCGCCGCGCGGCTGACGAAGCCCGGCACGATGGCGACCGAGGTGGTCGCCGTGCTGGACGACCGGACGGTGGGGGAGGACCGCGCTGACGCCTGGCGCGAGTGGTTGCGCGTGAGCAACCTCCTCTCGCTGCGCCGGTCGCCGACGACCATCACCGTTCGCTCGCTCGTCGACCAGGCAGCCGGCGCTGCACTCGAGACTCCGTCCCCCGGGGAGGCTGCGGTGGCGGCTGCATGGCCGGACCTCTACGAGGTCGCCACGAAGGAGGAGCAGGCCGTCCTCGACGTCGTGTGGCAGGCCGACGCCGTCCGACCCGAGCTCGGCGTCGAGACCGACACCGGCGTGCCGTTGGCCGTCTCCTGGCCCGGTCTCCGCGTCGTCGTCGACGTCGACCTGCGCGAGGACGAGCGTGACGAGCTGACCGCAGCCGGCTGGACGATCGTCCCGATCGACGCCGACGCCATCCGCGAGACCCTCGCGACCACACAGGAGCGTGTCTGATGCCCCAGATCATCCTCGGCCCGAGCCAGACGAAGAAGATCGACGGGTCGGTGAAGAAGGCGGGCTACGCCTTCCTCGAGAAGCTCGCGGCCGACGATGCCGTACCGGGCCTGCACATCGAGCCGATCAACGGCTCGGCGGATCCTCGGGTGCGGACCGGGCGGGTGAACGACTTCTACCGGGCCGTGCTGTTCAAGGTGCAGGGACAGGGCGACGAGGCGCACTACGTCTACCTCGGCATCCTCCCGCACGACGACGCGATCGCGTTTGCCAAGACGGCCCGGCTCAAGGTCAACCCCGTCAACGGCATCGCCGAGCTGGTCAAGGCCTCGGAGCCGGTCGCAGCGCAACCGGCCGCAGAAGCCGCACCTGAGGGCGGGCACGGGGCCGGGGGCGCCGCGCCGCAGCCGCCCGTCCACGAGACGGAGCCCGCGGCGGAGGCGTGGTCGCTCCTCGAGACCCGCGGGGTGGACAAGGAGGCGTTGCTCGACCTCGGGATCGACGCGGCGCTCGCCGACCGGGCGATGGAGGCCACCTCCGACGACTCGCTGATCGCCGCCGTCGAGGCCGCACCGCAGTGGCAGGCTCTCGCCCTGATCGACCTCGCGGGCGGAAAGCCCGTCGAGGACGTGCGGGCAGACCTCGGGATCGACCGCGTCGAGCTCTCCGGTGACGAAGAGACCGACGAGGAGCTCCTCGCGGCGCTCCAGCACGACGCCGCCAAGCTCCAGTTCGCCTTCATCGAGGACGACGAGGAGCTCCGCAAAGCGATCGAGGACGACGACTTCGCCGCGTGGCGGGTGTTTCTCCACCCGGAGCAGCGCCGCTACGCCACCGGGGGTTACAACGGCGCCTTCCGTCTGTCCGGCGGCGCCGGGACCGGAAAGACCGTCGTCCTGCTCCACCGTGCTCGCCTGCTCGCCAAGCGCGACCCTGGTGCACGGATCTTGCTCACGACCTTCAACAAGGTGCTGGCCGACTCGTTGAGGACGGACCTGCGCCGACTGGACTCGAGCGTCCCGATCGCCTCTCGGCTTGGTGAGCCCGGGATCTACATCGCGGGCGTCGACTCCGCCGTCCACTCGGTGATCCAGATGGCAGGCAGTGAGGTCGGTGCGGCGATCACCGAGGTGCTCGGCAGCCGGAGCCCGTCGATCGGTGGGCGTACTCCGGCCTCTAACTGGCTGGACGCTGCCGCGACCGTGCCGGACCTGCCGGAGGAGCTGCGCAGCACGACGTTCTTCCAGGCCGAGTACTCGATGGTCGTCCTGCCCGAGCGCATCACCACGCGCGACGAGTACCTGCGCGTCCGTCGGCCCGGCAGGGGCGTGGCCCTCGACCGGCGCAAGCGGCAGCTCGTGTGGCAGGTGGTCGAGGCGTACCGGGCGCGAGCCAGCGTCGAGGGCAGCATCGACTACGGCGAGCTGGCCGCCGTGGCCGCCGCCTACTTGGAGAAGGCAGGCTGTGGCGTCGTCGACCACGTGCTCGTCGACGAGGGGCAGGACCTGGAACCGGCCAAGTGGCAGTTCCTCCGCGCCCTGGTCCCGGAAGGGCCGGACGACCTGTTCATCGCCGAGGACTCCCACCAGCGGATCTACGGCCAGCGCGTCGTGCTCGGTCGGTACGGCATCCGCATCGTCGGCCGCGCGCGCAGGCTCACGCTCAACTACCGGACGACGGCGGAGAACCTTCGTTACGCCATGGCGGTTCTCGCCGGCGGCGAGTACCTGGACATGGAGGGCGAGGAGGAGGACTCCGCGCTGTACCGGTCGGCCCGTTCCGGGCCTGAGCCTGAGCTCGTCCCCACCGACTCGCTCGGTGACGGTCTGTCCGAGGTCGCCGGCCGGGTGCAGCGGTGGCTGGACGACGGCGTGGCACCGGAGACCATCGGACTGCTGGTCCGCGATGCGCGACGCGCGCAGGAGCTGGTGCAGGGTCTCGAGGAACACGACGTGCCGGTGCGCGTCGTCGACGCGCACCGCGACGTGCGGCCCGGCCGCCCGCTCGTCATGACCATGCACCGGGCGAAGGGGATGGAGTTCTCCAGGGTCGTCCTCTTCGACGTCAGCCACGACACGGTGCCCGCCGCCTACGCCGTAGACAAGCTCACCGAGGGTGACCGCGCGGACGCGCTGCTGCGCGAGCGGTCGCTGCTCTACGTGGCGGCCTCGCGGGCGCGTGATGAGCTCGTCGTGGTGTGGCGAGGACAGCCGAGCGAATTGCTGCCCTGAGCAGCGAGCGAGCTCCGACTACTGCACGCTTCTCCGCTCCTCGGATATCCGGAGATCGTGGGCCACGTCCACGGCGCGGGTTCGAATCGGGGGACTCGGTGACGCGTGTGGGTCTGCTGCACCAGGTTGCTGACATCTGGCCAGGGGATGCCGAGGCATGCCACTGGAGGCCATACACAGTTCCGGAGCCGGTCCGAGTAGCGATCTGACCCTCTCGCGGTGGCGGCCTTTTGTCGCAGCAGATCTCGGCGTAGGCCACCGGCAGTGGTCATCGATGACGGTGTGTAGGTAGGCGGTGCCGATCATCGGGCGGTAGTTCTTGCCGCGCAGCGCTCACCGGTTCTGTGCGCGGTGGCCTGTGCGTTGCTCCTGCCCTGGGTCCGTCCTAGCTAGTGCTAGCCGCCGCCGGGGATGTCGGCGAACTTGGTGACATGGACGTGGATCAGAGACTCAGGGTGCTCCCCTCGTCGGGCTGGTGAGCGGGCGGCTGGAGCGGCGGCCATGGTGATGTCTCGGCGCGGTACCGCGCGGCCCACTTCTTCGCGGTGCGCGCCGAGCCTATGTACATCTTGGCCGCGGCCCCCAACCTCCAGCCGTCATCGACGATGAACTGGGCCAGGCGCAGCCCGGCCTGCGGACGCTGAGCAGCGCTAGCGTGGGACATGACGGCCTCCGGTTGGTGAAGCGGTTGAACTCGACAGCTCCACTTCACAACCGGCGGCCTTCACCTGTTGCAGACTGACCCACGAATCGGGAGAACGTCCCTGGACATCACAACTAGTCATTCTGAACGCTCCTATCTCGAGCATGGACCTGCGATCTCGCGTTCGCGGCCGGCGCACCCAGATCTGCCGTGCAACGTTGCCGGCTGGTGCCGTCCACACCCTTACGGTCCGCTCGCCGACGATGCCACCGCGCCACGAGTGTGAACAGCTTGTGGGGGCGCGGATAGCGATGCCTGCGGTCTCGACACCTTGTAACGTGATGTCTGGCAGCTCGAAGGGTCGAGCGCCGCCGTGGACAGGGAGGAACTATGGCTGGCCCAAGAGTCGCGTTCGACGATTTCTGTGACTCCAGTCGGAAGTACCTAGACGACCTAACAAGCGGGGATAGTGTGGCGCTGCGCACGAAGTTGATGCAGGCGCCGGCTCACTGGCATCCGAATGGCTTTGCCGTATTTCGGCTCGAAGAGGGCGCCCCTCTCGGTGCGTTGCGACTGCATGTTTGGCCGGTCCGTAGGGGGACGGTCAGGGGCGACTCGCCTCCAATACATTCACACGCGTGGCATCTCTGTAGTCGAATTCTCGCGGGCACCTATCGGGAAAGTCTCTATCATCTCAGCGATGACCCCTCAGGTGGTGCGAAGAAGTACTCGGCAAGGATCGACTACGCAAATGAGCCCGATAGGTTCATTCCCGGCCCCCAAGTGTATGTCGAGCGACTTAGTACAGTCGAGTGCGGTCCTGGTCAATTCCATCAAGTTCCCGCAGGTGTGCCGCATGAGACAGAGATTCCGAACGGGCGATTTGTGGCCACCCTCCTTCTTACATCGCCCCTCCAGGAAGATGGTGTTGTGATGATCGGCTCGGAGCCGATCCCCGCGACGTCTTACAACAGGCCGAAGCTTTCTCTTTCCGAGAGGGGCAGCGTCTTGAGCGAGCTGGGCGCCCGAGTGTGGTCTGGCGAGCCCAACGACCCGTCGTGAGTAGCAAGCGAAGTATTACCAGGCGTGCAACTGCTGGCCTTTTGCATCACCTAGATCTCTGTATACTGGCCCTTGCGGCCACGGCGGTCACCTTCGCGAGTCTTATGGGGTGGGTAGGGCCAGCCGTAGTGGGTTCGACCACGCTTGCACTCCTGACCGTACTGGCGGTTTCCCAGGTGCGCAGCCGCGCCCAAGTCTCCGAAGTGTCTGCTGGGTGGAAGCGCGGACGCACCGATCTGTTTGGTGAGGGTTTCCCTGCCGAATACTACGATGTTCGCGGCGAGGCTGCACGCGACTACTTTTTCGCGGGTTTGTCCATGGCGCGGACGCTACCGACGGCGCTCCCGGACCTTAAGAGAATCATGCGAAATGGTGGCTCGGTGCGCCTTTTGCTGCCCAATCCAAATAATGTGGCACTTCTCACGATGGTTGCTGAGACTAAGTCCGGAGGGCGTAGTGCAAGTGTGCGCCGCAAGATTGAGCACGCCATTGCAACAGCTAATGCGGAACTCGCGTCCTTGGCGCGGTCTGGCACCTTCGAAGTAAGGGTTACAGACGTCCTGCCCAGGATTGGAATAAACGCATTTGACGTCGATGAACCCGGCGGCCGCATAATGATCCAGATGTATCAGTTCCAGCCAACCGAAGAGTCGGCGCCTATATTCATTTTGGGTCATGATGACGCGCCATGGTATGAGCACTTCCGCAGAGAGGCCAGTGCGCTCTGGGAGTCGGGGACGGTATGGAAGACGTCCGCTAGTGCGCGGAAACGATCCAGGTGAGCGCTGGGTCCGGTCTATCGCTTCGATAGCAATTGGCGTGCACCGGGCAATGTTCGCATGTTCGCACCGCCCTTCGCGGCCGGGACGTGGAGGCCATCGCTCGCGAAGGGGCTTCGGGGCTCGAGCCAGGCGTACTTTGGCGCCGGTGCTAGAGCGGCAACTGTCATGAGTTCAGTCAAGGCCGACATGTATCTACCGATGGTAGGGTAATAGCTGACTGCTCACCGTAGGATGTTGTGGCAGGCGCGGCATGGGTCGAAAGGTTGCGGCGCCTGGATGAGTTGAACACCTCAAAACAGGGCGGAGTTCGAATGGCTGCTTCAGGGCTGAAGTACAGGTGGAGATTGACGGTATTCTTGGGGGTCTCCTCCTTCGTTGCGGTCGGGATTTTCTTCTACTCGATCGTGGCCGGATTTGATGATTATGCCTATCTTGGCGTCTTAGTTGGGGCCTTCGGCATGTATGTCTCCCTGATTCCCTCCGTGATCAGGCTCGGCTACTCCAGGCGGCGCCGATATCACGTTTCGGATGTGCCTCGCTTGTTTATGAGAGGCGTTAGTCCCAGTTGGCGTGAACTCTGGGAGGACGAGGACGTTGAGATTCTTTACGCAGTGCTGGGCGCTGTGCCCGTCTTCGTTAGCTTCTTGCTCCTCCTCGACCTGTCCAACACGGCGGCGAGGGCGCTTCTTGTGCTCGCGATGGCGGTTCTCCTACTCGCAGCGCCGCTTCTCGCGGTTCCGCTTGTGAAGCAGTATCGCCATAGCGGCTCTGACGCTGGGCGTGGAACGCCTGGGGCTGGATCGAATGAATAGAGGGTTACTGGGGTGCCTGTCCGGGGAAGTATGTACGCGCGGTCAGTGGTCGGCCAAGAGCGGTTCGTCTTGGCGACGCCGGTGGGGTGGTATCGAGGGCGGGCGTGTGAAGTGATGAACGACTAGTTGTACTCGGCCAGGAGGTTGGTGACGCTCCGGGCCGGTCGTTGACGAAGTGAAGACCTCCGGGTGCGGTGGGCGATGTCTAGGTCGTCTACCGTCCGGAGGTCTTCGTGTCCCACCGTAACGCCCGGTTGAACGTGCGGGGTCGCCAGCTGCTGGTCGAGCGTGTCTGCGTGCAGGGGTGGGCGGTCGCCGACGCCGCTAAGGCCCAAGGGATCTCTCGTCAGTGCGCCCACCGCTGGGTCAATCGCTTTCGCCAGGAGGGCGAGGCGGGGGTGCTTGACCGGTCCTCTCGCCCCCATCACTCTCCCGCGCAGACCCCGGTCGAGGTCGAAGAAGTGATCGTGGCCAAGCGTCATGCAGAACGCCGCGGGCAGGACTGGCTTGGTCCCGAGCTCGGCGTGCCGGCCCGGACGGTCGGGTCTGCTGCACGGATAGGTGACAGGTTGGGTCACGCTGCCTGAATGGCTGGCGTGGTCATGATGGTCTCGTACTCGATGGGGGTCAACCGTCCGGGAGCGTCCTGCCGTCTGCGGCGGTGGTAGGTCCGTTCGATCCAGGTGACGATCGCGATCCGGAGCTCTTCGCGGGTAGCCCATGGGCGGCGGTCCAGGAGGTTCTTCTAGAGCAGGCTGAAGAAGCTCTCCATGGCGGCGTTGTCCCCGGCTGCGCCGACGCGGCCCATCGATCCGACCATGTCGTGGCGGTTGAGGGCGTGGACGTATTTCCTGCTGCGGAATTGAGATCCGCGGCCTGAGTGAACAACACAGCCGGCGACGTCGCCGCGGCGAGCGAGGGCGTTGTTGAGCGCTGCGACGGCCAGCCGGGACTTCATCCGGGAGTCGATGGAGTAACCCACGATGCGGTTGGAGTAGACGTCCTTGACCGCGCAGACGTAGAGCTTTCCCTCACCCGTGCCGTGTTCGGTGATGTCGGTGAGCCACAGCTCGTTCGGGGCATCGGCGGTGAACTCGTGCCGGACCCGGCCCTTGTCGTCGACCACGGCGCACAGGTCGTCGTGGACCGGCGAGCCGGGCCTCTTGCCGTTCTTGCCGCGCTTCTTGCCGAACGCGCTCCACCACCCCAGTTGCGAGCAGATCCGCCACGCCGTCCGCTCAGCCATGGGCTCACCGGCTTCACGGGCCTCGTCGACCAAGAACCGGTAGCCGAACTCGGGGTCGTCCTTGTGGGCGTCGAACAGGGCGCCTGCGCGGTAGGCCTGTGCGAGGTCGGAGTCGGTGACCGGGTTGGCGAGCCAGCGGTAGTAGGGCTGGCGCGCGATCTTGAGCACCCGGCACGTCACCGCGGGCGGGAATCCCGCCTGCGGCCAGCTCGCGGACGAGCGGGTACATCAATTTCCCGGCAGGTTCGCCTGCGACAGATACGCGGCCGCCCGGCGCAGGACCTCATTCTCCTGCTCGAGCAGACGAATCCGCTTCCGCGCCTCCCGCAGTTCGGCGTTCTCGGTTGACGTCGTGCCGGGCTTCTTGCCGCCCTCGACGTCGGCGGTCTTCATCCAGTTCGTCAGGCACGACTCGCTGATGCCGAAGTCGGCAGCGATCTGCTTCAGATGGACACCCGGCTCACGGTTCCTCGCGACACGAACGACGTCGTCGCGGAACTCCTTGGGATACGGCTTCGGCACGGTCTACATCCTTCCAGTGGCACCGTTCGGCACCACAGATCAGATGTCACCTATCCGCGCAGCAGACCCGACCGATCACGACCCTGGTGTGACGACTGGGCGCCTATGGTGTGAAATCTCGCAAGTTGCGCGACGCTCCGAAAGTTCACACTACGGAGGACCGGTCCGTGATTGTCCACGCGAAAAGGGGGAATGAGACTGACTAACTGGTCAGCCCATGGTCTAAGCCAGTCCCTTTCGGGCTTCGAAGCGGCGTCACGAGCAGGCGGATGAGCCGACAAATCTTGCCCCCGGTTTGAAAGGTGTCAGACGGGGAGGTTTAGCTCTGCCTTATCGAACTTCGTTAGTTCTGTCGGCCCTGGGCAAACCTTAACCTATCCCGCTCCCTTAGTGCGTTCTAGGATCTTGAGGCAGTGCTCGTTCCTGGCATCCATTTCTAGCCCACGCGCTGCCCATCGGCTGGCTGCAGCCGCGTCCTGCAAGTGCATGCATAGCCAAGCGAGGCGTGACAGGTCCGTGGCGTCAGCTTCGTCGACGCGTGCTTCCATAAGCGCCCGCAATCGTCCAGCCGTGAGGCGGCGTTCGTCGGTGTTGAGGTCGATCTTCCGCCGGGACAGCATGCCAGTCAGTCGGGCCGCTGTGGTGCTCAGGTCCTCGAAACTCGTTTCCGTCAACTCTGCCAACTGCAGCCTGGCATGCAGCTCTGCCAGCCCATCGTCGCGACGCCGGTGCAGCACTGTAAGAAGCCTCCAGGCCTCCGCGTCGTCGGGTACGGTCTCGAGGTACCGGTTCACTGAACGTACGGCTCCGGAGAGATCCGTCAATTCCTGCTGCAGTGTTGCTAGGCGCAACCATGCCGGCGGAAACTCGGTGGCAATGTACTCTATTACGGCGAGTTGATCTGTGACGTCCTTGCCAGACCCTGCGCGTTCAGACGCCCATCGCACCATCCGCTCCACGCGTGGCCCAAGCCCCTGAGCGACATCGGTAACCGTCGTGACTCCGAATGACCTCACCAACTCCAAGTCGGCATCGATTGCCAACTTCAGTGGCGATGTGACAAGCTTCTTCCTGCCGAACAGTGCGGCCGCCAATGGAACAGATACGAATGCGGCTCCGCTATCGGTGTCGATAGTCCTTTCAACTAGAGAGGCATTTTCTAACGCTTCGATGGCGGAATCGACGTCGATCCTGTCGTTTCCGGGACGCATCAGTACGGCTTCGAGCCCCACCCGTGGAACTAGCGAGCGCCATGAGCAGAGGGTCAGAAAGACGCGTTGAGCACTTGTCGGTAGTGCCGCGAACGAGCGGTCAAACAAAGCATCCAGCAGTGCCTCCCGCGTTGCGACAACATGCTTCAATGATACGCGCCTACCCTCCCTCGCCACCTCACCCAGCAGCACCTTCGTAATGTAGGGATGCGCCCCGGAATCGTCGTAAAGTTGCTCTTCGTATGATTCATCTACCAGTTGTTGCACGCTTAACTTTGCTGTGGTCTCAACGACGAGTTGATGAAACTCAGGCTTGGTCATCCCCTCGACGGCTATGGGATAGTCGGACTTAAAGTCCCGCGTGCGCGTAGTTATCAGCACCTTGTTTGGAAGCCGGACCGCGTTGTTGACATAGTTATATAGAGCGGCTTGTTCGCGCATGGTTTCGAAGTTGTCGAAGACGAAGAGGAAAGGTCCATGCTCCGCGGTTCCAGCTAGACAATCGGTAAGATACTGCTGAGCTTCCCCCTGACGTACCTTCTCACCCGCTCGCAGCAACTGTGCAAAGTCAGAGGCTACGTCCTCCGTCGTGAGTACATCCGCTTTGACGACTTTCGGACCCTGCGGGAGTAGGTCTATGTCGCGCGCGCTAAACCATATGATCGCGAAGAACTCCGGCTCGCGAGCAATGTTATGCACCACTTCGAGTGCGAGCGAGGTTTTCCCTACTCCGCCTCTACCTTGAAGTGTGATGACCGGATTCCTTGAGTCGAGTAGAGTGAATCGGAGTTCGCGCTCAAGCTCGGGCCGAGGTACATAGGCGTCGCGCCTTGGCGGCATGTTGGTAAAAACCTCTCCCACGACATCTAGAGCAGGAGTGGCTGCTGTCTCGCTTCGCGGTTGCGCGCCTATCGGCAGAGTCCAAGCAGCCCCGTCTTCTGTCCTCGAATCGTCGGTAAGGTACGATAGGACCTCACACCTACCCTTACGCCAGTTCCCGTTCGGCAAGTAGAAGTCGGTCAGATCTGGATCACTGAAAAGCAGTCTAACGGGCCGCAGGTCGCCCAAGTCGATGTAGACGCCGTCTGGTAGCTTGTGTTCTGACTGTTGTGTTAGGTATTCGAATGGCTGTCGTCGGCCCCCGAAACTGCTTACTCTGTACTTTCCGGAGAGGTTGCGTTTGAGGTAAGCCCAGTTTCGTTTGAAAGGCGGCGCGTTCTCGATAATGAGGGTTAGTGATTCCAGGAGCGCGGGGCAAACCGTTGCTAAGGTAGCCGCCTTGGGGGCCCCGTGCCCGCGAGTTCTGTTCCGGAGCCAAACGACGTGCCTAGCCCACATCCGTAGCGACACCTTAGACTCTGAGGTCTGTTGATACTCGTTGTCAAGGCATCGGCAGGCCTGCTCGATCGCAGAAACCGCGGCACGTTGCCACGACATGGCGCCTGGACCATGGGTGGCGCTCAGTGCACGTTGTGAGTCGCGAGCGGCCAATACTAAGTGTTGGCTCGCTGGGCCCGTTGTTGCCTCGTCAAGAACTTCCGCCCATTCACCTATTCCGTCTGCGCGTACTAGCCGATATTCGAGTGCGTAGCGATGGCGTTCTCGATCGTCGGACATGCCAGCGATCAACTCGACCGTCAGCAATTTCAGGACCATCTCGGCCTCGTAAAGCAAATCGAAAAAGTATGCCGTGTCTGAGTCCTCTTTGGCCATCCGCCCTCGTTCGAGCATCCGGGCGACCGGCAGGAACTTTGCGGCTTCCGTCGTCATCAACTCACTCGCTTCCGGCCGAGGGTGCCCTTTGACTTTATGGAGACGCGGAGTCTCGCGCAAGGGAAGCGAGCTCTGGCTGGTACGCGGCTGGCGGGCGAGGCACCGCTGAGGCTGCTGTGGCCGCGGTGGTGGTTGCAGTGATGGAGGAAGTCTGGGAAGGCGGCACGGGCGCGGTTTCGCGAAGGTAGGGCTGGCGTGGGCGGTCTCCTCGAGCATGGCGCCGTTGAAGCGCTCGAACTTTGCCGCTCGTCTGGGGCCGGTACGCCGGGTGTGTTCGTGCGTGATCGCCAAGGGGCGCGAGTGGCTGGAGTGCGTGCTGGCAGCGGCCGTCGCAGAAGGGCTGCTCATCGAACTAGCCACGCGGCACTCCCATATGAGCGATTCCCGCCTCGTGAAGGGCATCACTGATGTCGGCCAGAGTGAGCAGCCGGTGCGCGGCGTATACACCCGGGTCGACACGCGAAAGTGGCTCGAGCGCATTCACGGCCATGGTTGCAGTGGCGTGCGCCTCCTGCTGGCCCGTCGCCCACGGCCGGCGAGGTCGACCGGTAGTTCACCGAAACCCGCGATCGAGATGGGGCTGCGCCCGGGCGGAGCGTTGATCAACGCGTCCGTAGTCGAGCCACAATGGGCCGAGAGCGTCTCCTTCGAAGCGGGTCGCGGCTTCGGCGTCGCAGACGGACCTCCGGGTGAGGGGTCTGGTGCCTGCCAGCCGTTCGCAGGCACTTCTCACACAGGCTTTGAGACAATGGGAGCAGACCCCGAGCGTCTGAGGAGCAGACCGCATGTCGAACCCGCTCGATCTTGGCCAGAACCAGACCCCCGCCGTCGAGAACCCGCTGCAGCTCGAGGCGCCGGAGCCGACCACCGACGTCGTCGTCCACGAGCCGGAGAAGGTGGGCGGTTACATCCTTGTCGACGCCCAGACTCAGCAGAAGCACGCCGAGACGGCCCGGGCCTTCCTCGACGACCTGCTCGCCACGCCGCTGCGCAGCCCGGAGTTCCAGACCAAGCTCGCCCAGCTCACCTCGCTGGGGGAGGGGACGATGCGGCAGGCGGCCGACTCCACCAACCGCATGCTCCAGCGTCCGGCCTCCGCCCTTGCCGCCACCGGCGCCGACCCGGCGTCGCGCACGGGCGCCTCGCTGGCCGAGCTGCGCCAGATCGTCACCGAGCTCGACCCCAAGCGCCACGACCTCACCGGCGCGCGCAAGGTGTTCAGGTTCCTCCCTGGTGGCAGCGGCATCCAGCGGTACTTCCAGAAGTACGAGTCGGCCCAGACCCAGCTCGACGCCATCACCAAGGCGCTCAAGGGTGGCCAGGACGAGCTGCGGATGGACAACGCCGCGATCCAGACCGAGCGCGACGCGCTGTGGGCCTCCCTCGAGCAGCTCGCCAACTACGCCGTCCTCGCCCGCCACCTCGGCGACGGCCTCGAGCAGCGCATCGCCGGCCTGCGCGCGGAGGGCAGGGGCGAGGACGCCGCCGCCCTGGAGTCCGACGCGCTCTTCTACGTGCGCCAGCGCCACCAGGACCTCATGACCCAGATGGCCGTCTCCATCCAGGGCTACCTCGCCCTCGACGTCGTGAAGAAGAACAACACCGAGCTCATCAAGGGCGTCGACCGGGCGCTCGACACCACCCTCTCCGCCCTGCGCGTGGCCGTCATCGTCTCCCAGGCGCTCGGGCAGCAGAAGATCGTCCTCGCGCAGGTCGACGCCCTCAACTCCACGACGTCGGACATGATCCTCGCGACGTCGGAGCTTCTGCGCTCCCAGGGCGCCGACATCCAGCGCCAGGCAGCCCAGGCCACGGTCGACCCGGCCATGCTCCAGCAGGCGTTCGACAACGTCTTCCAGGCGATGGACGAGATCGACCGGTACAAGGCCGAGGCCACCCAGGCGATGAAGCAGACGGTCAACGTGCTCGAGGGCCAGGTGAGCCGCGCCCGGCTGCAGCTCGAGCGCAGCCGGTCCTCCGACGTCCCCGACACCACGGGAGGGAGCTGAGCCATGTCCCGCTGGACGCTGGGCAACGTCGTCAAGGTCGGCCTCGCCGTCCTGTTCCTGCCGCTCGTCGCCTACCTCGTCCTGTTCATCGGTGCGGTCAAGAAGAACCTCCGCGCCGTCCTCGAGGGCCTGATCTACGCGGCCGGGTTCTCCGTGGCCGTGTTCGAACTCGGCTGGGGCAGCCCGGGCATCCTGCTCGGCCTCGCCTCGATGGTGGCCTCCGGCGTGCGGGCCTGGCACCTGCGCGACCTGTGGCTGCCCAAGCGGCGCCGCTGGTGGCACCGCTTCACCGGTGAGCAGAACGCGATCGGACCCGTCCCGGACGCCCCGCCGGCGGAGGCCGCGCTCGAGGGCACCGAGGGACGCGTCGCCGCGCTCACCTGGGTGGGCGCCTACGCCACGCAGTACCGGATGCGCCTGCCCGCGACGGCGTACACCACGGTCCACGAGACGTGCCGGACGCTCGGCAGCGTGGTCGAGGCGGAGGCACGCGAGCCCTCCCGTGACGCGCGCCTGGAGTACGAGCTCGACGCCATGGTCCGCCAGTACGTGCCCGGTGTGCTGCGCGGCTACCTCGCCATCCCGCCCGCCATGGTCGACCAGCGTCAGCCCAACGGGCGCACCCCGAACGAGGAGCTCGCCGAGCAGCTCGGGCTGCTCGCCGAGCAGGCGCGGTCGATCAAGGCGACCCGCGACAGCCGGATCCCCGCCCAGCTCACCACCACCGGCAACTTCCTGCGCGAGAAGTACGGGGAGCGGCAGCAGGACGCGTACGACTTCGGGATCAGGTAGGACGCGGGCCCCACACCGGACGTGCCACGAGTCGCACGTCCGGCGTGGGGCGGCCGGCTCAGCCGAAGTGGATGCCGTCGGGGTGACTCCCGATCACCTCGAGCGGGCGCTGGGCGATCTGCCGGACCGGCTGCCAGTAGTTGTCGATCCAGATGGGGGTCTCGTCGTCGAAGTAGGCGAGAAACTCCAGGACCTCGGCCTTGGTGAAGAACTCGAAGTCCTCAGGCGGCGTGCGCCTCAGCGGCCAGGGGTGCTCGTTGGTGTCCATGTCGTGTTCCTTCCGGTGCCATCCCCGCCCGGCGGGCAGGGTTGGTGAAGGAACGGCGTCATGGTCGGCAGCATAGGGCGAACGGACACGGGCCGAGGTGTTCTTGGCCGCCCCTGACGCCTCAGTTGAGCGCGCGCGTCGATGCCGGGATCACGCCGTCGGCGTACAGGCTCTTCGCGACGTCCTGCAGTGCGGTGAGCGCGACCCGCTGGGTCATCGGCCCGTAGGAGATGCGGGCGACGCCGAGGGCCTCGTACTCCGCCGCGGTGAGCGCGCCGGGCAGGCCGATGACGCTGACCTTCCGCTCGCCGATGCCCTCGACGAGCCGGCGGGTGACGTCGGCGTCGAGGACGCCGGGCACGAAGACGATGTCGGCACCGGCGGCGAGGTAGGCGCGGCCGCGCTCGACGGCGTCCGCGATCGACTCCTCGACGGGGCGGCCACCGCCGCGCACGAACGCGTCGGTGCGGGCGTTGAGCGAGAAGGGCACGCCCTCGGCCTCGCCGGCGGCGACGACGGCCTCGACCCGCGCCGCAGCCTCCGCGACGGGGCGCAGGCGGTCCTCCATGTTCGCCCCGACGATGCCGACGCCGATGGCGCGGCGGGTGGTCTCGCCGGTGTCCTCGTAGCCGTCGTCGAGGTCGGCGGTCACCGGCACGTCACCGGCAGCCTCGACGATGCGGCCCACCATGTCGAGCGTGAGGTCGAAGGGGATGGTCCCGTCCGGGTAGCCGAAGGTCGCCGCGATCGAGTGGCCGGCGGTGGCGATGGCCCTGGTCTCGGGCAGCGCGAGGATCGCCTGCGCCGACACGACGTCCCACACGTTCACCACCCGAAGGATCTCAGGCGCCGCGTGCAGTGCGGACAGCGTGCGTGCCCGCTGGGCGGGGGAGGTGGTGGTCGAGGTCTGCGTCATCCCGTCAGGCTAGTCGGACATCTCGGGCGCGTGGGCCGGATGCTGCCCCTGCCCGAGCGCGAGCGCCGGTCGTACAGTGGAGCAGGGGCCGCCGTGGGGGCGACCGGACCCGAGGAGATGGTCACGATGACCGAGGCAGGCATCGACGTCAGCGTTCCTCCCAGCGGCACCGGCTGCGCCGAGTGCCTGCGCGACGGCGGGTGGTGGGCCGAGCTGCGCCGGTGCGCCGCGTGCGGGCACATCGGCTGCTGCGACAGCTCGCCGGGCACCCACGCAACAGCGCACTACCGGGAGACGGGGCACCGGTACATGCGCACCTTCGAGCCAGGGCAGTCGTGGTGGTGGGACTACGAGACCGAGTCCGTCACCGCCGGCCCGGAGCTCGCCCCGCCGCAGAGCCACCCGCTCGACCAGCCCACGCCGGGCCCGGCCGGAGCCGTCCCGCCCGACTGGCCCGAGCACCTCCACCGCTGACACCGCGTCAGGCGAGAAGCTCCCAGGACCCCGCGCCCGGGCAGGTCCGCCGGACGCTGCCTACATTTGCCCGATGGAGCCCTTCTCAGCTGCGAGCGTGCCCGACCTCACCGGCCGTACCGTCGTCGTCACCGGAGCGAACAGCGGTCTCGGCCGGGTGACCGCGCAGGTGCTCGCCGGTCGCGGGGCGCGCGTCGTCCTCGCCGTGCGCGACGTCGCCAAGGGGGAGGAAGCGGCGCGGCAAATGCCCGGCGACGTCGGCGTCCGCCGCCTCGACCTCGCCGACCTCACCTCCGTGCGGGCCTTCGCCGCGGGCGTCGACGAGCAGGTCGACGTCCTCGTCAACAACGCCGGCGTCATGATCCCGCCGCTGGGCCGCACGGCGCAGGGCTTCGAGCTGCAGCTCGGCACCAACCACCTCGGCCACTTCGCGCTCACCAACCTCCTGCTCCCGAAGATCCGCGGGCGCGTGGTCACCGTGTCCTCCAACGCCCACCGCGCCGGAGCGATCGACTTCTCCGACCTCAACTGGGAGCGCCGGCGGTACCGCCCGATGGGCGCCTACGCCCAGTCCAAGCTCGCCAACCTCCTCTTCACCACCGAGCTGCAGCGCCGCCTGGAGGAGGCCGGCTCTCCGGTTCGTGCGGTCGCCGCCCACCCCGGTCTCGCGGCGACCAACCTCCTGCGCGGGCCGGGTGGCCGGCTGCAGGCCGTGCGGGACCGCCTCATCACGGCGTTCGCCCAGACCGACGAGGACGGTGCGCTGCCGGTGCTCTACGCGGCCGTGGCCGACGTCCCCGGTGGGAGCTACGCCGGGCCGGGTGGCCGGTTCGACCGCGGCGCCCCCGCCCTCGTCGGCCGCTCACGGCGGGCGCGCGACGCCGAGACCGCCCGCAGGCTGTGGGCGGTCTCCGAGCAGCTCACCGGCACGACCTTCCCGGTCGAGACCGTCCGGTCCTGAACAGTCCCGCCGTCGCGACCCGCGACGACGGGGAACGGGGGTCAGGCTGTCCGTTCGACGCGCACGACGACGTCGTGCAGCGGGAGCTCACCCTCCCGCGTCGTGACCGTGCGAGCGCGCTCGGTGGAGGTCCGCACCGTCCACGACGACGCCGCGAAAAGCGCGGCGACGTCGGCCGCGCTCACCTCAGCCTCCCGGGGGTAGTGGTGCTCGGCGTCGCCCGAGCCGTGGGCGATGACGAGCAGCGTGCCGCCGGGAGCGACGAGGTCGGACAGGCGCTGGTAGAGGTCGAGCTGGGGGATCGCGGCGTGCGCGTAGCACGTGACGACGAGGTCCCATCGCTGCGCCGGCTCCCAGGCGAGGAGGTCGGCCTCGACCCAGGACAACCGGCCCGTCACGCACGCGCGGCGGGCGTTCTCGCGCGCGGCGGCGAGCGCGGCGGCGGAGATGTCCACCCCCGTGACGTCCCAGCCGTGAGTCACGAGCCAGATGGCCTCCGCTCCGGCGCCGCACCCGGCGTCCAACGCCGTCCCGGGCTTCAGGTGGGCGGTCTCCTCCGCGAGGTAAGGGCTGGCCGCAAGCCGGTCGTGGGACGCCTCGGCCCAGTGCCGGTCCCAGTAGGGCCGGTCGAAGGCGTGGTCGTCGTGCTGGTGCGGGGCGGGGTCGGCCATGGCGACACTGTGCGGCCGGCCCGGCACCAGGGCAAGCCTCGCGGGCCAGGAGGGAGGGAGCAGCGCCGTCGCGCCGCCGGCACGCTCGCCGGGGACGCAGACTGCGCTCACGTCGACTCGCCGAGGACCACCTGCGACGGCGCACTGTCCCACTCCGGGACCGGTAGGCCGAGGACCACCCGGGCCGCCCGCCGACCGTAGGCGGCGCCGTCGATCCGGACCGTCGTCAGCGACGGCCGCCAGAGCCGGGCAGCCGCGTCCTCGTCGAAGCCGATGACCGCCAGATCCTGCGGCGCGCGTAGCCCCAGGGTCGCCATCCCGGCGAGCACGGCGAGAGCGACGTCGTCGCTGTGGGCTGCCACCGCGGAGACCCCCTGCTCCCGGACGAGGCGCTCGACGGTCTCGGCTCGTCGCGCCTCGTCGCCCCCGATGACCGTCTCCACGAGCGGTGGCAGGCTCAGCTGCCGCGCGGCACTGCGGGCGTGTGCGCGTCGCGTGCGCGCGAACGGAACGTCCTCCGCCGGCCCGACGAATGCGATCCGGCGGTGGCCGCGCTCGACGAGGTGCCGCAGCTGGGCGAGGGTGTGAAAGGCGAACCCGGCATGGTCGCCGGCGGCCACCCCCGAGACGACGTCGTCCTCCTCCCCGCCCGTCGTCACCACGGTGAGGTCGAGGGTGGCCCGCGGGGCGACGGCGTCGATGACGTCCGCGATGATCCCGCCCGGCTCCGCGGTGACGAGGAGCGAGTGGCCGTGGCGGCGCAGCTCCGCGGACATCCCCTCGACCAGCGTCGCGACGGTGCTCCCGCCGATCATCGCGCCGACGTTGAGGAGGACGACGGGGGATCGGCCCTCGCGCAGTGCACGGGCGATCCGGTGGGGGACGTACCCGACCGAGTCGGCCGCGCGGCGCACCCGTTCCCGGGTGCTCGGGGTGATCGTCTGCCCGGCCGTGCCGTTGAGCACGTAGCTCACCGTCGCCGTCGAGACGCCGGCGAGGTCCGCGACGTCGCGGATGGTCGGACGGCGCGTCGAGGACTCGAGAGTCACGCTCGGACGCTAACACTTAAACGATTAAGTGACTACGTTTCCCGTACCACCCCACGACATCCGAGCAAGGAGGTATGCGATGAAGGCATGGCAGTTCGAGGGCACCGGAAGGCCGATCGCGCTCAACGAGATCCCTGACCCCCAGCCGGGGCCGGGCGAGGTCGTCATCGACATGCGCGCCGCCGGGCTGTGCCACAGCGACGTCATGTACATGCAGATCGGTGAGCGGGCGATGCCCTTCCTGCCGATGACCCAGGGTCACGAGAACGCCGGCGTCATCAGTGCGATCGGCGAGGGGGTCACCGGGTGGGAGGTGGGCGACGCCGTCGGGGTATGCCCCTCCGGCGTCAGGCCGCCGGCGGGCATGTTCACCCCCGGCGGGTTCGCCGGCAAGATGGTCGCGCACTCCGCCGACCTCGCGCGCGTGCCCGAGGGCATGGACTGGGCGCTCGCCGCCCTCGCCACCGACGCCGGCATGACCTCCTACCACGCGATCATCAAGGTGGGCGGTGCGCGCGAGGGCATGAAGGTCGGCGTCATCGGCTACGGGGGTCTGGGCCAGGTCGGCGCGCGTGCCGCGGTCCTCAAGGGTGCCGAGGTGCACGTCGCGGAGACGAAGGAGTCGGTCTGGGACCTCGCCAGGGCGGCGGGAGTCAGCGGCGTGGTCGCCGATGCCGCGGAGTGGGCTGGCCAGAGCTTCGACCTCGTCGTCGACTACGCGGGCTACGACACCACGCAGCGCGCCCTCGACGCCGTCCGTCGCGGGGGGACGGTGGTCCAGGTGGGGCTCGGGCAGCCGACGTTCACGATCAACGCCAACACCATCCTCGGCAAGACCATCACCGGCTCGCTCGGCGGCACCGTCGAGGACATCGAGGAGGTCTACGAGCTCCTGCGCCGCGGGGAGATCCAGCCCGCGTACGAGGTCATCGGCTTCGAGGAGATCGGCGAGGGCCTCGGCAGGCTTGCGCGCCACGAGGTCACCGGCCGCCTCGTCGCCCGGATCGGGGACTGAGCGCGAGCGGGGCCGCCCCACAGGTGGCCCCGCTCGAACTTCGGCTGGGCGGACACGTCCAGGCTCGGGACGCGGTGCCCGCCGTCTACTGAGGGCGCTCGCCGCCGAGATCCTCACGCTGCTCACCGCCTCCTGCGACCTCGGACTGTTCACGCGCAACCTCGCCGGGATGACGGGTGCCGGTCTACTCCTCAGGAGGCACCTGGGCGTGGTGGTCGCGGCCCTCGTGCCCGTGGCGTGGGGGATCGCGATGCTCACGTTCGGCAACCCGGACGGTGACCGCGTCCTGTCGTGGGCCGGCCTGCCCACCGTCACCCGGGACTCCCGCGCCGCTCGCCGCGGGCGGGGAGGCCGCCCCCTCGCGACCTCCCCGCCCCGTGCCCTGCCCGCGGTTAGCGGAACGACGCCGCCCGGCGGCGAGTGGACACCGCCACCGTCCCTCCGGTGAGCAGGACAATCAGGAGGCCGAGCAGCGCCGCGGCCGGCGTGCCCGTCACCGGGAGGCTGCCGCCTCCCGCCGTCGGCCCCTCACCACCGCCCGGTTCGGGCGTCGGGTCCGGGGCGCCTGTGGTCGGCGGGGCGGTGGGCTCCTCGGTCGGCACACCCGGACCGGGCACCTCGGCGGCGGCGAGCGCCACGAGGTACTCGTAGATCGCCAGCCCGATCTCCTGGACCACGGGGTTGCCGATCTCCTGGGCCTCGGCGAAGGAGGACGTCGTCGTCACCTCGGTGAGCACCGCGACGGCGGCCTCGTGACCGGGCACGAGGAAGTAGCCGACGTCGTGGGTGACGTTCCCAGTCTCCCCGGTCTTGTGCGCGACGGGCGCGTCGTCGAGGACGGCGCCGAACTTCGTGTCGACCTCCTGGTCGCCCATCCAGGTGAGGATCTGGTCGCGCGAGCCGGCGGCGAGCAGGTCATCGCCGTACATCGCCTCGAGCAGACCCATGGTGTCGGCGAGGTCGAGGACGTTGGCCGGGTCGCTGATCCGGTCGCCGGGGAACATCTGCCGGTTGAAGCGCATGACCTCCAGGCCGAGGTCGTCGAGCAGCTCCCGGGTGGTCGGGATGCCCGTGTAGTAGAGCAGCACGTTGGTCGCGGTGTTGTCGCTCTGCACGACCATGAGGCGGGTCAGCTCACGCACCGTCGTCGTGTACGGCATCTGCTCGTGCTGCAGACTGCCCGAGCCCGCCACCACCATGTACGGCGAGATGGTCACCGGCGCGTCGAGGTTGAGCATGCCGCGCTCGGCCTGGCGCATCACCGTGGCGAGCAGGGAGAGCTTGATGACGCTCGCCGGGTTGTACGGCGCGGGGGAGCCGAGGAGCAGCGCGCCGCCGTCGCCGGCGAGGTCGGTGAACCCGACCGAGGCCCGGATTCCGCGTGCCTCCGCGCGGTCGAGGAAGGGCTGGACCACCGTCTCGACGTCGTCGGCCACGTCGCCCGTGACGCGGGCGAAGTCGTAGACGACGCGCGCCGCCTCCTGGACGAAGACGTCGGCCTCCTCCCGGGGCATGCCGGTGAAGGACGACGTCGCGGTGAGTGCGAGCTCGCGGCCCGGCAGGAGGATGACGCCGGAGTCGTGCGACACGTCGGAGAGCTCACCGGTCTTGTTCGCCAGGTGCGCCCGGGGCACGACGGCGCCGAACTTCGTGTCCACGAGCTGTCCGCGCATGAGGTCGAGGACGTACTCGCTCGAGCTCTCGCTGAGGATGCCCCCGTCCCACAGCAGCGTGACGAGGTCGGTGACCTCCGCGGCGGAGATGTAGTTCTCCTGGAGGGGAGGGGAGGCCGGGTGGATCATCTTGCGGCCGAGCCGGAGGTCCTCCAGACCGAGGTCGGCGGTGTACTCGTTGACGGCGTCGAACCCGCCCGCGAGGTCGATGAGGACGTTGGTGGCGGTGTTGTCGCTGACCTGGACCATGAGCTCCATGAGCTCGCCGACGGTGATGTCCAGGGGGAAGGAGCGGTCCTGGAGGGTGCCGGAGCCACCGACGATGTTCGGGTCGCCGGCGGGGATGGTGACGACCTGCGCTAGGTCGAGGTGCCCGGCGTCGACGTCGGCCATGAGCGTGGCGAGCAGCGGCAGCTTGATGATGCTCGCCGCCTTGACGCGCTCGTCCGTCCCGGCCACCAGGCTCGCGCCGTCGGGGTCGCCGGCGAGACCGGTGACGGCCACGCTCAGCGTGACCCCGGCCGCTGCCGCGTCGGCGACGACGGCGTCGAGCCCGGCCTGCAGCCTGTCCCATTCCTGCGTCGGCTGGGCGGAGGCGGAGCCCGCCCCGCCGAGCGCGAGGGCGGCGCCGAGCGCTGCCGCCGTCACCGCCCGGACCGCCCGTCGTGATCCTGTGCGCATGCGAGGTCCTCTCTGCGTCGTGGTGGACACGACGGAGTGAAGCCGCCGGAGGTTGCCGCTCTGTTTCGCGTGTTACCGACATGTCACGCGACCTGAGACCGCCCTCCCCGGTGTCGGTGCCCTCGGTTACCGTTCGTGCGGGGGCCACACCGATGCCCCCTTTGCCGACCACCATGGGGGAACCTCCGTGACACCACCGATCCACTCGCCCCGCGGAGCGCGCCGCTGCGCCCGCGCCGGACTGAGCCTGGGCGCCGCCACCGCGCTCGTCCTCACGCTCGCCGGACCCGCCGCCGTCGCCGACACCGGTGACGGCGTGACGTCCCTCGGTACGGCCGCCGACCTGGGCGTCTCCGTCCCGGGCGACGCCGCCGAGCTCACCAGTGAGTTCGCCGCCTCGCCGACGGGCGCCTACTTCGTGGAGTTCGCACCGCGGCCCACCACCCAGGGCGGGAGCACCGCCTCCGTCCAGCGCGTCCAGCGCGACTTCGTCTCCGAGGCGCAGGACGCCGGCATCGACCTCGAGGTCCGGCACACCTTCTCCAGCCTGTGGAGCGGGATCTCGGCCGACATCGACGACGCCGACATCGAGCGCGTGGCCGACCTGCCGCAGGTGCGGGCCGTCTACCCGGTCCTGCCCGTCGCCGCGCCGGAGCGTCCGGTCTCCGAGCCGGAGCTGCGCACCGCGCTGACGATGAGCGGCGCGGACGTCGCCCAGAGCGAGCTGGGCTTCACCGGCGAGGGCCTCAAGGTCGGCGTCATCGACACCGGCGTCGACTACGACCACCCCGACTTCGGCGGCGCCGGCGTCGACGGCGAGACCCCCTTCCCCAACGACAAGGTCGTCGCGGGCTACGACTTCGTCGGCGACGACTTCAACGCCGACTCCACGAGCGCCGGCTACCAGCCCGTGCGCTTCCCCGACGCCGACCCCGACGACTGCGGCGGTCACGGCACGCACGTGGCCGGGATCGTCGCCGCCGATGGCGACACCGCCGCCGGCGGCGTGCGCGGCGTCGCGCCCGACGCCCAGATCGGCGCCTACCGCGTCTTCGGCTGCGAAGGCTCGACGGAGAGCGACATCATGGTCGCCGCCATGGAGCGCGCCCTGGCCGACGGAATGGACGTCGTCAACCAGAGCATCGGCTCGGCCTTCTCCACCTGGCCGCAGTACCCCACGGCCGTGGCGAGCGACAACCTCGTCGACGCCGGCGTCGTCATGGTCGCCTCCATCGGCAACAGCGGCGCCTCCGGCACGTGGTCGGCCGGAGCGCCCGGTGTGGGCGAGGACGTCATCGGCGTCGCCTCCTTCGACAACGTCTCGGTGACCGCCAACGTCGTCGACATCGACGGTGAGCAGCACCCCTACTTCCCGGCCACCGGCTCGCCCGAGCCGCCGACCGAGGGCTCCCTGCCGCTGACCCGGCTCGGTGACCCGGGCACTCCCGCGGCGCGCGGCTGCCCGGACGTCCCGACGTCCGTCGCCGGCCAGGCGGTGCTCATCGAGCGCGGCGCCGACCCGGCCGACCCGGGCTGTGACGCGAGCTTCTACGCCAAGGCGCTGCGGGCGCAGACCGCGGGCGCGGCGGCCGTGCTCATCTACAACAACGTCCCCGGGCTCATCAACCCGACCGTCGAGGGCGCCACGCCGATCACCATCCCGGTCATCGCCATCTCCCAGTCCGCCGGCCTCGCCGCGGACGCGGCGGTGCTCGACGGCGGCGCGACCCTCACCTGGACCGACGAGGTGGGCACGACGCCGAACCCGACCGGCGGGCTGATCTCCTCGTTCAGCTCCTACGGGCTGGCCGCCGACCTCAGCCTCAAGCCCGACATCGGCGCCCCCGGCGGCAACATCTACTCGACCTACCCGCTGGAGAAGGAGGGCGGCTACGCCACCGCCTCCGGCACCTCCATGGCGGCGCCGCACGTCGCCGGCGCCGCGGCGCTCCTGCTCCAGGCGCGCCCGGACCTTGACGCGCACGAGGTGCGGGACATCCTGCAGAACTCCGCCGACGCCGCCGCGTGGTCGGGCGACGCGACCGCCGGTCTCCTCGAGCCGGTCCACCGCCAGGGTGCCGGCATGCTCGACATCGACGCCGCGATCCTCGCGACCACGACGGTGACCCCGGGCAAGCTGTCTCTCGGGGAGTCCGAGGGCGGGCCCGTGACGAAGAACCTCACGGTGACGAACGACGGCGACGCGGCGGTGACCTACGACCTGTCGTCCACGGATGCCCTCGCCACCGCGGGCAACCCGGACAACCCGAGCTTCTTCGGTGGTGCGGCGACCGTCGTCATGCCGGACCTCGTCACCGTCCCGGCGGGGGAGAGCGTGACCTTCCCGGTCACCATCAGCCCCGCCGCGAGCCTGGAGCTCGCGCAGTACGGCGGGTACGTCGTCCTCACCCCGCAGGGCGAGGGCGAACCGCTGAGCGTGCCGTTCGCCGGGTTCGCGGGTGACTACCAGGCGCTCCCGCTGCTGGAGAACCTCGGCAACGTGGACCTCCCGGCGCTCGCCACGCTCACCGAGTGCGACCGGCTCATCGGGATCGACTGCACGGCCGGTGCCGAATGGGACCTCGCCGCTGCCAACACCTTCTTCTCGATGGCCGACGGCGACGTGCCCACGGTGCTCATCCACCTCGAGCACCCGGCCCAGTCCCTGACGTTCACGGTCTTCCAGGCGATGCCCGAGGGCGCCGCCCCGAACGCGGCGACGCCCGGCCAGGCAGTGGCCCGGTTCGAGCAGCACGTGGGCCGTGACTCGGGTGGATTCACGGCGTGGACGTGGGACGGCACCCGGTCCACCACCGGCACCGCCCGCAGCGCGGTGCCCGACGGCCGCTACGTCCTCGAGGTCCGCGCCCTCAGCGCGCTCGGCGACCCGAGCAACCCCGCGCACGTCGAGACGTGGTCCACCCCGGCCTTCGTCATCGACCGCGACGGCGACGGCCAGGTGCCGCCGCTCGAGCCGGAGCAGCCGGTCGAGCCGGAGCAGCCCGCGGTGCCGGAGTACGGGTTCTTCCTCAACGACGGCTGGTCGCCGGTGGCGGGTCACGTGTTCGCCTACGGCCGGTTCACCGACGAGGTGCTCATCGGTGACTGGGACGGCAACGGTACCGACACCATCACGGTGCGGCGGGGGAATGAGTTCCACGTGAACAACGCCCCGCGTGGCGGGGCAGCCGATGCGGTGTTCGTCTACGGGCGGCCCGGTGAGGTCGTGCTCGTGGGTGACTGGGACGGGGACGGGACCGACACCCTGGCGGTGCGCCGCGGGGCGGAGTACCACGTGAAGAACTCCCTGTCCGGTGGCCCGGCGGACCAGGTCGTGGTCTACGGCCGGGCCGGTGACTCCGTCCTGGTCGGTGACTGGGACGGGGACGGGGCCGACTCCTTCGCGGTGCGCCGCGGGGCGACCTACCACGTGAAGAACTCGATCGCCGCGGGTCGGGCCGATGAGGTCTTCACCTACGGTCGGCCCGCCGACGTCACCCTCGTGGGTGACTGGGACGGGGACGGGAAGGACACCTTCGCGGTGCGCCGCGGGGCGGAGTACTTCGTGAAGAACACCCTGACCGCCGGCCAGGCGGACTTCACCCGGGTCTACGGGCGGGCCGGGGACGAGGTCTTCGTGGGTGACTGGGACGGGGACGGCAAGGACTCCCTCGGGATCCGCCGCACCCCCTGACCCCTGAACGCCTGAGCTCCTGAGCTCGAACGGCACGGGGTCCTGCACCACCACGGTGCAGGGCCCCGTGCCGCGTTTGTCCGTCCTCGCGCCCGTCGTGTCCTCATGCCTTCCGCGCACGTGCCGATAGTGCGGGGAGAGGCACCGAGGAGGGAGAGGCCGTGACGGAGCACCGCGAGGCGACCGGAGCGGCGTCGCCGCGCGCACGGGAGCACCACGCCGCCCGCCGCGGCGGGTCGCGGCGAGGGCCTGCGCGACTGGTCACGCCGGCACTGTCCGCGGCTCTCCTCATCGCTGTCCTCGGCTGCGGCGCCATGACCGACGAGGCCGCGGTCCCCGGCACGGACAAGGCCGAGCTCAAGGACGCCGGTTGGGCCGCTGCCGAGGCGACCGCCGACCCCGACCCCATCCCGACTCCCGACCAGGACGCGACCCCCGACGTCCACAGCGCACAGCGCTCGGCCAAGGCCTTCCTCGCCGCCGGGCCGGCGTCGCGCAGTGGGCTCATCGCCCAGCTCGAGTTCGAGGGTTACCCGGTGCGCGATGCGACCTGGGCCGTCGACCAGCTCGACATCGACTGGGAGGAGGAGGCCACACGGTCGGCCACCGGCTACCTCCAGACCATGCCCTTCTCGCGCGACGGGTTGGTCGACCAGCTCCTCTCCGAGGGCTTCACCCAGGAGCAGGCCGAGCACGGCGTCACCGAGGCCGGCCTGTAAGCGGCGTCGGAGGGCCGAGGGAGTGCCGTGGCGGTCGGTCACTTGGCGCCCTCCCCGGTCGCTACGAAGGGCTGGTGCCCGTTGAGCGCAATGAGCCTCCGCCGCCCCCCGTAGTCGGCGCGCCCGGCCTTGCGTGCTCCGGCGGGCGGGCGTGGGATGGGTGTCATGGACCTCTTCGCCCAGCCCGGAGCACCCCGGCTGCGGTTCGACGTCGACACCTCGGCGTGCGACCTCGACGACCTCGCGCCGTGCGGCGGCGTCGACGTCACGGTCGGGGGCGACGTCGCGTGGGCCGACCTCGTGCAGCGGGCGGTGACCTCCGCCTGGCCCGGGGTCGAGCGGCTGGGCGGGTACGGCGGCACCGTGGCCGACGTCGTCCGCGAGAACGCCGAGGCCGACGGGCAGGCGGTGGCCGACGTCGTCGCCTCCGTGACCGCCCGCGACCTCACCGACAATCGAACCCGCGGCTTTGCCTTCACCGAGTGCGCGTTCGGTCCGGGCACGTCGCGCTTCCAGGAACGGCTGCCCGGCGGGCGGTACCGCTACGACGTCCTCGAGGTCGCCTTCCTCTTCCAGCTGGGCGACCTCACCACGCCGATCCGCGACCCGGAGCTCGCCGCCGTCCTCGGCGTCGAGCCCGGTGGCCGCGTGCCCATCGCGGAGTACGCGGCGCGTCGCGGCATCCGGAGAGGCTGACCCACCCCTCAATCGCGGTGCACGATCCAGCTCTCGGGGCAGGAGGGTTCGTCAGCGCAGGTGGGCGGCGAGGTAGTGGCCGGTGAGGCTGGCGGCGTCGCGGGCGATGTGGTCCGGGGTACCGACGGCGACGACGCGGCCGCCGGCCTCGCCACCGCCCGGTCCCATGTCGATGACCCAGTCGGAGTTGGCGATGAGGTCGAGGTCGTGCTCGATGACGACGATCGTGGCGCCGCGGTCCGCGAGCCGCTGGAGCACCGCGAGCAGCGTGCGGACGTCGAGCGGGTGTAGCCCGACGCTCGGCTCGTCGAGGACGAACACGGCGTCGGACTGGTCGCGGTGGAGCTGGGTGGCGAGCTTGAGTCGTTGCGCCTCCCCGCCCGAGAGCGCCGGGGTGTCCTCACCGAGGGTGAGGTAGCCCAGGCCGAGGTCGGCCAGCGCCTGCAGCCGGCGCCGCACCGGGGCGATGTCCCCGACCGCCTCGAGCGACTCGACGACGGTCAGCCCGAGCAGGTCGGGCAGGGAGAGCCCGCCGCGCCGGATCTCACTGGCCGCCGGTGCGTAGCGGGAGCCGCCGCAGTCGGGGCAGGCGATGTCGACGTCGGGCAGGAACTGCACGTCGAGGGAGACCTGACCCGTGCCCTGGCAGCGCGGGCAGGCCAGCGAGCCGGTGTTGTAGGAGAAGTCCGACGCGGTGAGACCACGGCCGCGCGCGTCGTCGGTCTGGGCGTAGGCCTTGCGCAGGTCGTCGTACACCCCGGAGTAGGTGGCGACGGTCGAGCGGACGTTGACGCCGATCGGCGTCGCGTCGACGGTGTGCACCCGGCGGATCCCCGGGGCGTCAATCTCGCGCACGTGGGCCGGGACCCGGTGCGCGTCGTCGTCCCCGGAAACGGCGAGGAGCGCCGGGACGAGCGACTCGAGGACGAGCGTCGTCTTGCCCGAGCCGGAGACCCCGGTGACGGCGACCAGCCGCCCCGTCGGCAGCTCCACCTCCAGCGGGTGCACGGTGTGGATGGCGCCGGTGGCGAGGCGGATGCGCCCGGCGTCGAACATCGCCGCCTCCGTCGCGCGCTCGCGGACGACGACGGGCTCCTCGCCGGTGAGGAAGCCCTGGAGCAGGGAGTCGGGGTCAGCCGCGAGGTCGGCCGCGGTGCCCCGGGCGACCACCCGACCGCCGGCGGCGCCCGAGCCCGGCCCGATCTCGATGAGCCAGGACGCCTCGCGCAGGATCTGGACGTCGTGGTCGACGAAGACCACCGAGTTGCCGTCGGCGAGCAGGTCACGCATGACCCCGAGCAGGCCGTCGACGTTCGAGGGGTGCAGCCCGATGGACGGCTCGTCGAGCACGTAGAGGACGCCGGTCGTCCGGTTGCGCACGGCGCGTGCGAGCTGGACACGCTGGCGCTCGCCGGTGGACAGGGTGGAGCCGGCGCGGTCGAGGGTGAGGTAGCCCAGGCCGAGCTCGACGAGCCGTCGGGCCATCGACCGGAGCGTCTGGACGAGGCCGTCGGCCATCTCGTGCATGTCCGGCGGGAGGGGCGCGGTGACGGTGCCGGACCAGGCGACGACGTCGTCGAGGGTCATCGCGGTGACGTCGGCCAGCCCGAGCTCACCGATGCGGGGAAGGCGGGCGCGCTCGCTCAGCCGGGTGCCGCTGCACGCCGGGCACACGCGCTCGGTGAGGAAGCGGGCGACCCGACTGAGGCGCTTCTCATCGGTCGCCCGCTTGAGCTCCTCGGTGACCGTGAGGCGGGCGTTGCGGAAGGTGAAGTCGAGGTCGTAGACCGACGTCTTCGTCGGGAAGGTGATGTGCTTCTTCTCCTCCGGGCCGGCGAAGACGATCTCGCGCTCCCAGTCGGACAGGTCCCGGAAGGGCACGTCGGTCCGCACGCCGAACTCCCGGGCGATGGCGGGCTGGACCTTGAAGTTGAACATCTGCCAGGGCACGACGGCGCCCTCGTCGATGGTCTTGGACTCGTCGGGAACGAGGGTGGCGTCGTCGACGTCGCGCACGACGCCGGTGCCCGTGCACTCCGGGCAGGCACCCTCGGAGTTGAAGGCGAGCTGCTCGGCACCCGGCGCCGCGACGGTCGCGCCGCACTCGGGGCAGGTGAAGGGCACCTCGGCGGCGACGTCGATCGTCGGCGGCACCCGGTGGCCGTTCGGGCACACGTGCGCGGCGAGCCGGGAGAACATCAGCCGCAGCACGTTGAGCAGCTCGGTCGAGGTGCCGAACGTCGAGCGCACGCCCGGGACGCCGGGCCGTTGCCGCAGCGCGAGGGCCGCGGGGACGTGCTCGACGGAGTCGACGGCGGCCCGCGGGGCGTGCGCCATCCGGCGCCGCGTGTAGGTGGACAGCGCCTCGACGTACCGCCGCGACCCCTCGGCGTACAGGACCCCGAGCGCGAGGGACGACTTGCCCGAGCCAGACACCCCCGCGACGGCCACGAGCTCCCGCAGCGGGATGTCGACGTCGATGTGCTTGAGGTTGTGCACGCGCGCGCCGCGCACCGAGATGTGGTCGGGGGACGAGGTCATCCGGTCCTCCTCACCGGTCGGGACAGGCGCACGGGCAGAGGCCGAGCGTAACGACGTCCTGGGACGCCGGCTCCGGCAGCGCTCCCCGCTGCCGCGACCCGACCGCCGTGTTAGACAGGTGTCATGCCTCTTGACGGTGAGTACGCCCCGAGCCCTGCCACCCGCGCCCGCGAGCAGGCCGAGCTCTACGAACGGACCGGCGGTAAGGAGGGCGGCACGCTCGGCGGGCGGCCCGTCGTCATCCTCACCAGCCGCGGCGCGAGGACCGGCAAGCTGCGCAAGACCCCGCTCATGCGGGTCGAGCACGACGGCGCCTACCTCGTCGTCGCCTCGATGGGCGGTGCGCCGAAGCACCCCGTCTGGTACCACAACCTCGTCGCCCATCCCGAGGTCGAGCTGCAGGACGGCGCCGAGAAGTGGGACATGACCGCCCGCGAGCTCAGCGGCGAGGAGCGCGAGGTGTGGTGGGAGCGGGCCGTCGCGGCGTTCCCGCCCTACGCCGACTACCAGGAGCGCACCGAGCGGGTCATCCCCATCCTCCTGCTGGAGCGGCAGGACTGAGCCTCGCTCAGACGTCCTCCAGCACGGACAGGACGTTGCCGGCCGGGTCGGGGAACCAGGCGATGACCGGCCCGCCGCCGCGGAAGACGCCGTCGGCGTCGGTCTCCATCGGGGTGCCGGGGTAGCGCTCGAAGACCACCCCGCGGCGCGTCAGCTCGGCGACCGTCGCCTCGACGTCGGGCACCGGGAAGTTGAGGACGGTGTAGGTCGCGGGGACGTGGTCGGACTTGGCGTAGGCGACTACCCGGGCGCCCCCGGGCAGCCCGATGAGGATGACGCCGGGCTGCCCGGCCTCGTCCACCTCCAGGCCGAGGGTGTCCCGGTAGAACCGGGTGGCGGTGTCGATGGCGTCGACGGAGAAGCCGGCGAAGGCGCTGGTGTGCTCGAACAGTGGAGTGCTCATGCCGTGTAGACCTGCGGCGGACCCAGGAGTCATTGCGGCCGGGTCACGTGCCCATGCCCGCCTAGCATGAGGACATGGCCCAGGCAGGTGAGGGAGTGCAGTCGTGATGCCGTCCGCCCGCTCGGCGGTCCCGCCGTTCCAGGTGATGTCGATCCTCGACCGGGTCGCCCGGCTGCGTGCGGAGGGCCGCGACGTCATCTCGCTCTGCGCCGGTGAGCCCGCGGGCGGCGCGCCGCGCGAGGTGCGCGAGCTCGCAGCGGCCACGCACGCGTCCGGTGCCGCGCTCGGGTACACGAGCGCGGTCGGTTTGTGGTCGGTGCGCGAGGCGATCGCCGGCCACTACGCGCGCTGGTACGGGCTCGAGGTCGCCCCCGAGCAGGTCGCCGTCGCCACCGGGTCCTCCGGGGCGTTCATGCTCACCTTCCTCGCCGCGTTCGACGTCGGCGACGTCGTCGTCCTCGCCCGGCCCGGCTACCCCGCCTACCGCAACATCCTGCGGACCCTCGGCTGCCGGGTGGTGGAGGTCGACTGCGGGGCGGACACCGGCTTCCAGCCCACGCCCGAGGTGCTCGACGCCGCGCTCGCGGAGCACGGGCGCATCGCCGGGCTCGTCGTCGCCTCACCGGCCAACCCCACCGGCACGATGATCGACCGCGAGCGGATGACAGCGCTGGCAGCCTGGTGCGCCGAGCACGACGTGCGCCTGGTGAGCGACGAGATCTACCACGGCATCACCTACCCGGCCGACCCCGCGGCGCCCGACGCGCGCGGGGTGTGCGCGTGGGACGTGCCGGGCGCCGAGTCCGCCGTCGTCGTCTCGTCGTTCTCCAAGTACTGGGGGATGACCGGCTGGCGGCTCGGGTGGGCGCTGCTGCCCGCCGACCTCGTCGCGCCGGTCGACGCGCTCGCCGGGAACATCGCCCTGTGCCCGCCGGCCCCCGCGCAGCTCGCCGCCCTCGGGGCGTTCTCCGAGGCGAGCTACGCCGAGGCCGACGGGCGCGTCGCAGGCCTCGCCCGCACCCGCAGTCTTTTGCTCGAGGACGTCCCGTCGCTCGGCTGGGGGCCGCTCGCTCCCGCCGACGGCGCCTTCTACCTCTACGCGGGCCTGGGGGAGCGGCTGGGTGGGTACGCGTCCTCGGTCGAGTGGTGCGCGGCGCTGCTCGAGGAGGAGGGGGTGGCCCTCGTGCCCGGCGTCGACTTCGACGGCGCGCACGGCCAGGGGTACGTGCGGCTGTCCTTCGCCGCCGGCGCGGACGCCGTCGCCGAGGCGGTCGGGCGGATCCGGCGGTTCCAGGAGCGCTGACCGCGCCAGAACAGGAAGCGAACCCGCCCGATGTCGCAGGTCCGCCCCCCTCCCGTCCCTCCCGGCCTCTCTGGGACACCCCTCCCACCCTTGGGACACCCCGCGGAACACCCTGGGCACCCGCAGAAGGGCGTCCCAGATGAACGGCGCCAAGCCCCTCGCCGCGCCCTCCCTCTGGGACACCCCTCTGGCCCCCGAGACGCCTCTCACCGCTCGCCGCGACGCTCCAAAAGGGCGTCCCAGAGGAATGCCCGAGTAGCACCCTCGCAGCCGCTGTCGCGCGCAACTCCGCTGTCGCGCGCAACTCGGCTGTCACGCGGAAGTCGGCTGTCGCGCGCAACGCCGCTCTCGCGCGGACGTCGGCTGTCGCGCGGAAGTCGGCTGTCGTGCGGAAGTCGGCTGTCGCGGGGGAGAGAGGGAGCTGGCGAGGGCTTGATTAGGGGCTGGGGCTACGGGAGGCGGGCCTGCTTCATCAATGCGTTGGAGTAGACGTTGGAGATGCGGATCCCACCGAGCCAGGCGGTGAGCCGGGCGGCCTCGGCGTCGATGGCGGCAGCGCCCTCGGCGCCGACGTCGCGGTGCGGGACGACGCGGACGGCGCCGTCGTCGTCCTGCACCCAGGCGCCGACGATCCGCCCGTCCCACCAGGCCGTGTTCCCCGCGTTGCCGTTCGTGTCGAACAGGTATGGGACGTCGGCGGGGTCGAGGTAGAAGCCGCGGCCCTTCCAGCCCATCGTCGTGGGGTCGAGGGTGGGCAGGAGGGCCGCCCAGGGCCCGGGGTCCGGGACCGGCTCCTCGTCGCCGGGCAGCACCCAGCCGACCTGCCCGCCGTCGAGCGACACCTCCACCGCGTCGAGGGCGGCGAGCGCGGACCGCACGGCGGCCTTGGTCGAGCCGAGCCACCACTGGACGTCCTCGACGGTGCCGGGGCCGAAGGTGGCCAGCCAGCGGCGGACGAGCTCGGCGTACCCCTCGTCGGAGGTCAGCGGAGCGGGACGCTCGCCGAGCCACGTCTCCGCGAGCGTCCACGTCGGGCGGTTGATGCGCCAGTGACCCGCGTTGGGACCGCGGGAGATCCGCCCCTCCGCGCCGAGCATGGTGAGGACGCGGGGGCCGATCTGGAACGTGCCCCCGTACTTCTTGTCGAGGTTGACCGTCATGGAGCCGGTGAGCTCGGGGACCCGCTCCCGCAGCTCGCGCGCCGACAGCGGGCCGGACCGGGCGAGGTGGGCCAGGACGGCGCTCGCGGCCGCGTCGACCCACGCGGCGCCGTCGTCGGCCACCCCGTGCTTCTCGATGTCACGGGTGATGACCCGGCGCTGCTCGGCCGCCACCCGCGCGCTCGCGCTGCCGAGCGTGGCCGGCAGCAGGTCGCGCGGGAAGACGAACAGGGTCCGGCGCATCGCGAGCTGCTTGACCAGCGAGCGGTCCTCGTACAGAGCGGCGTCGACATCCTCCGGACTCACGCCCTCGGTGCGGGCGTGGACCGCGAGGTGGACGGTCGCCGGCTCCGTCGCGTGCAGGACGGTCATCGCCCGCGTGACGGCCACCGGGTCGGCCAGCCGGTGGGCGGGGTGCAGGCCGTGGCGCACCGCGAGGCGGGCGCGGCGCTCGGCGTCGTCGATGTGGCGCATCGGGGTCCACTATGCCGGGCGGGGCGCCAGTTCAGGCGGTGCGCGCGCCGACGGTCCGCCGCGGCAGCCCCACAGCGACGACGGTGGCCGCCCCGATGAGCGCCACGGACGCGACCACCGTCCCGCCCCACGCGCCGAGCTCCCACGCCTGACCGAGTACCACCCCGCCCACCGAGGAGCCGAGGTAGTAGGCGAACGTGTAGAGCCCGGAGCCGTCCGACGGCCGCGGGCTCAGCCGGGCGGCGTTCGCCGACGCGGTCGCGTGGACCATGAAGAAGCCCGCGGCCACGACGGCCAGCCCCACCCACACGAGGACGAGCGAGTCCGGGACGGTGAGCCCCACCCCGGCCAGGCACGCCGCCAGCCCGACGAGCGCCGTCGTCCGCAGCCCGGCGCGCCGCTCGAGGCGCCCGGCGAGCGAGGACGTCGCCGTCCCGGCGAGGTAGGTGAGGTAGAACATCGAGCCGATCCCGGTGCCGAGCAGGAACGGCGGGGCGCTCGTCCGGTAGCCGATGACGTTGTAGATCCCGACGAACATCGCCATCGCGAGCCCGGCGAGGACGTAGAGACGCACCCGTGCGGCGCGACCGGCGGCCGGGCCCCGCCCGGCGGGCGTGTCACGCACGGTGCGGGTCCGGGCGGTGATCCCGCCCGGCAGGAGGAGGAACGCCGCCGCGGTGAGCGCCGCACCGACGAGGGCGACGACGAGCAGCGCCGTGCGCCACGAGGCGACGTCGGCGACGACGCCGCCGAGCACGCGCCCGCCCATCCCGCCCACGGTCGTGCCCGCGATGTAGAGCCCGGCCACGCGCGTCACCGATCCCGGGTCGATGTTCTCCGCCACCCACGCCACCGCGGCGGCGGGCACGGCCGCCAGCGCCACGCCCTGCACACCCCGGGCCACGAGCAGGAGCGCGAACGACGGCGCGAACGCGGCGAGGATCCCGGCGGCTGCGGCCGCAGCGAGTCCCAGGACCATGAGCCGGCCCCGCCCCAGCCGCTCGGACAGCCGCGCGAAGGGCAGCACGGCGACCGCGATGGCGAGCGTCGAGACCGAGACGAGCAGGCTCGCCCGGGTCGCGTCGACGCCCAGGTCGCGCGAGACGAGCGGGAGCAGCGGCTGGACGACGTAGATCATCGCGAAGGCGGCGACGCCGGTGGCCGCGAGCGCGAGCAGGGCTCGGCGGAACCGCGGGTCCGCCGGTCGCAGACCCGCACCGGGAGGCTGCGGGGCGGGCACCCGGTCACTGTAGGTGCCACGGACCGGGAGCGCGGGGAGTCCCGGAGGTGCACGCACGCGCGTCCCGTGGACGACGAGCGGGGCGCCTGGTGCTGCGACGCCCCGGCGACGCGCCCGCGCGGTGCTTGCCACGCGGGGAGCGCACTGGTTCACTCGCGCCATGTCGGTGTGACGTACACCACATTGGACGCAGGGGGGCGTGCCGTGAAGACGAACCGACCGACGACAGGACAGCAGGGCCGAGGACTGCTCGCCATCGGGGCGGCGCTCCTCCTCGCGGCGTGCGGCTCCGACGCCGAGCCCGACGGCGGCGCGACAACCACCGGGGGCGGCGCGACCGGTGGCGAGGATGTGAGCATCGGGCTCATCACCAAGACCGAGACGAACCCGTTCTTCGTCACCATGCGGGAGGTCGCCGCCGACTACGCCGACGAGCAGGGTGTCGAGCTCACGGCGCTCGCCGGCGCGTTCGACGGGGACAACGAGGGCCAGGTCCAGGCGATGGAGGACCTCATCGCCCAGGGCGTCGACGGCATCATGATCACCCCGAACAACTCCACCGGCGTTCTCAGTGCGATCGAGCAGGCGCGGGCGCAGGGCATCGTCGTCATCGCGCTCGACACCGCCACCGAGCCAGCGGACGCGGTCGACGCGACCTTCGCGACCGACAACCTCGAGGCCGGGCGGCTGCAGGGCGCCTACGTCCGCGCCGCCCTCGGGGAGGAGGAGCCGGCGCTCATCATGCTCGACGGCACCGCCGGGGGCACGGTCGACACCTTCCGCCACGACGGGTTCCTCGAGGGGTTCGGGGTCGAGGAGGGGGACGCGGCGATCCTCGGCGTGGAGAACACCCAGGGCGACCAGAACAACGCCCAGACCGCGATGGAGAACCTGCTCCAGCGCAACCCCGGCGTCAACGCCGTCTACACGATCAACGAGCCCGCCGCCCGCGGCGCCTACGCCGCGCTCGAGGCGCAGGGCCTCACCGACCAGGTGGTCATCGGCTCGATCGACGGCGGCTGCCAGGGCGTGCAGGACGTCGCCGACGGCCGGTACGCGGCGACCGTCATGCAGTTCCCGGCCGAGATGGTCCGCCAGGGCATGGACGCGGTCATCGAGGCCGCGGGCGGTGGCGAGGCGCCGTCCGGGTTCGTCGACACCGGCTCGGTCGTCATCACCGACGACCCGGTCGAGGGCATCGAGTCGGAGACCACGGAGTGGGGCCTGGAGAACTGCTGGGGCTGAGCGGGCCGACCGGAGAGGGGAGAGGCCATGCCACCCAGCAGCGGGACGGTCGAGGAGGCGCCGGCCGCCGTCGTCAGACGTGAGAGGCTCGGGCGCGCGCTGCGCAACCCGGTCATCGGACCGCTCGGCGCGCTGGTCATCGCGATCGTCGTCTTCACGCTGACGACCGACACCTTCGCCACCGTCGGCAACGCCTCCCTCATCCTCCAGCAGTCCATCGTCATCGGGACGCTGGCGCTGGGGCAGACGCTCATCATCCTCACCGCGGGCATCGACCTCGCCAACGGCGCGATCGCGGTGCTCGGCACGATCGTCATGGCCAAGCACGTCGTCAACGGCGGGGACCCGTGGCTCGCGCTCGTCCTCGGGCTCGCCGTCACCGTCCTCCTCGGGGCGGTGAGCGGGGTGCTCGTCACGCGGCTCGGGCTGCCGCCGTTCATCGTCACCCTCGGGATCCTCACCGTCACCTACGCGCTCGCCCGGCTCTACGCCGAGTCGCGCAGCTACCCGGTCGCCGACCGTGTCCTGCGGTTCTGGGGCGAGGGGATGACGGTGGCAGGAGTGCGTGTCACGTGGGGGTCCTTCCTCCTCCTCGGGCTGTTCGCCCTCTTCTGGTTCATGCTCGGCCGAACGGCCTGGGGCCGGCACGTCTACGCCGTGGGCAACGCGCCCGAGGCGGCCCGGCTCACCGGGATCAAGACGCGGCGCACGGTCCTGTCGGTCTACGTCGCCGCCGGCGCGCTCTACGGCATCGCCGCCTGGCAGGCGCTCGGGCGCATCCCCAACGCGGACCCCAACGCCTACCAGACCGGCAACCTCGACAGCATCACCGCCGTCGTCATCGGGGGGACGAGCCTGTTCGGCGGGCGGGGCAGCGTCGTCGGCACGCTCATCGGGACCCTGGTGGTCGGGGTCCTGCGCTCCGGCCTCACCCAGGCGGGCATCGACAACCTCTACCAGGACGTCGCCACCGGCGTGCTCGTCATCGTCGCCGTCTCTCTCGACCAGATCTCCCGGCGGAGGGCGGCGCGATGAGCGACGACGACGTCCCGGTCCTCGAGGCGCGCGGGCTGAGCAAGTCCTACGGACACGTCCGGGCGATGGTCGACGCCGACTTCGACCTCCGTGCGGGGGAGGTGCTCGCCGTCGTCGGCGACAACGGCGCCGGCAAGTCGACGCTCATCAAGGTGCTGTCCGGTGCCGTCGTGCCGGACGCGGGGGAGATCCGGATGAACGGTGAGCCGGTGGCCTTCCGCTCCCCGCTCGACGCGCGGGAGCGGGGGATCGAGACGGTGTACCAGGACCTCGCCGTCGCCCCCGCGCTCGACATCGCCGCCAACCTCTTCCTGGGCCGAGAGCTCCGCCGCCCGGGTGTGGTGGGCAGGCTGTTCCGCGTGCTCGACGGCGGCGCGATGCGGGCCGAGGCCCGGCGCCAGCTCGAGTCCCTCGGAGTCCGCATCCCCGACGTGCGTCAGCCGGTGGAGACGCTCTCCGGAGGTCAACGGCAGAGCGTCGCGGTGGCGCGGGCGGCCGCCTTCGGCACCCGCCTCGTCATCATGGACGAGCCGACCGCCGCGCTCGGGGTGCGCGAGTCCCGGATGGTCCTCGACCTCATCCGGCGCATCCGTGACCGCGGCCTGCCCGTCGTGCTCATCTCCCACAACATGCCGCAGGTCTTCGAGATCGCCGACCGGATCCACATCCACCGGCTGGGTCGGCGCGCCGCCGTCGTGACGCCGGGAGCGAGCTCGATGCGGGAGGTCGTGGAGATCATGACGGGCGCCGCAGCCCCGGCGGGGGAGAGCTCGTGAGCCCACTGCACCCGGGCGCCCTCGCCCCGGGCCTCCTGGATCGCGCGTGGACCCTCGCCATGCGCCCCGGACGACGCATCCTCGGCATCACCGGGGCACCCGGTGCCGGGAAGTCCACCCTGGCCCAGGCCCTCATGGAGGCGCTCGGGGACCGGGCCCGCCTCGTCGGGATGGACGGCTTCCACCTCGCCGAGGCTGAGCTGCGGCGGCTCGGACGGCACGACCGTAAGGGGGCGCCGGACACCTTCGACGCGCTCGGCTACGTGGCCCTGCTGCGGCGCCTCCGGGTCGGCGACGAGCGCGTGGTCTACGCGCCGGTCTTCAACCGCGCCCTGGAGGAGCCGATCGCGTGCGCCGTACCGGTGCCGCGCGAGGTGCAGCTCGTCGTCACCGAGGGAAACTACCTCCTGGTCGACGACGGCGACTGGGCCGGCGTACGTTCGCTGCTCGACGAGTGCTGGTACGTCGACCTGCCGGCGGACGTCCGCGTCGCCCGGCTCATCGCCCGGCACGAGCGCTACGGCCGCTCCCCGGCGGAGGCCCGCGACCGGTCACTCGGCTCCGACCAGCGCAACGCCGAGGTCATCGCCGCGACGCGCGGACGTGCGGACCTCCTCGTTTCGGGGGCGTGAGCCGGTGCCCCCCAGGGCGGCTCGCCCGGCTGACGGCCGACCCATTGGGGGTGCCTGACACGGCGGCCCGCAAGTCGTTGTGGTGATCGACGAGTGACGCTATGGTCGGGCTAAATCGGTTCAGCATTCGTCGTCGCATGCGGAACACACGGGGAAGCAGCGCAGGTGGGCTAACCCGCCGCGCCGTCGACAGCCGGCCGGTCGGCTGGCAGGGATCGCACACGGATGTGCTCTGCCCGGCGCCGCGGACGGTGGGGGCCATGCCCTCGCACCTGTGGCCCCGGGCGTCGTCCCGCCAGGAGCACTGTCACAACAACTGGAGGAACCATGTTCGGACGTACTCGCACGAGTCGACGGTTGGCAACCGTCGCCATCGCCGTAGCGGCCCTGGTCGGTATCGGCACCGTGGCTGCCGCCGACACCCACGACGCCCCCGCGATCGACAGCTTCCACCCGGTCGCACGTGAAGCGGCCGCGGGCCTGCCCGACCGTACGGTCTACCGGCCCACCGACCTCGCGCCGGGCGAGCCCGTGCCGGTCCTCATCTGGGGCAACGGCGGCTGCCGGCCCGCGAACCCCTTCTTCATGAGCAGCCTGATGCTCATCGCCGCCCGTGGGTTTGTCGTCGTCGCGGACGGCGCTCCGGAGGCTCCGAGCAACACCCTCACCGGGATGCCGCAGCCCGACCGGATGATCGAGATCATCGACTGGCTGGAGACCAGTCCCCAGGCGCACGAGCAGCTCGGGTCCGCCATCGCGGACTCGCCGGTCGCGGTGTCCGGGAGCTCCTGCGGCGGCATCGAGGCGCTGGTCGCCGGGGCCGACCCGCGCGTGGACACCGTGATCTCCGCGAACAGCGGTCTGTTCGAGACGCCGGAGGGCGGCGAGCCGCCGCTCGGCTACGGTCGCGACAGGCTCGCGGACCTGCACACTCCCACGATGTTCCTCGACGGGGGGCCGTTGGACGGTGCGATGGGGAACACGATCGCCAACTACGAGCTGGCCACCGTGCCGGCCGTCTACGTGACGAACCCGCAGAACGGCCACGGCCAGTTCTTCTACGGTGTCCGCCTCGACGAGTCGGGCGACGTCCTCCCGCTGGACGGCATGGTGGAGAGCCTGGAGGAGCAGGTCGCCGTCTTCGTCAACTGGCTGGACTTCGTGCTCAACGGCAACGCACAGGCCGAGGCGTACTTCCTCGAGCCGTGCGGTCTGTGCGAGGTCCCCGGCTGGAGCGTCGAGTCGAAGGGCTGGGACGCGCTCGAGGAGCCGGTCGAAGAGCCGGCAGAGGAGCCCTCGGCGGAGCCGGCGCCCGCGCCCTCCGACGAGCCGACGGAGGCGCCCGTCGTGGACAGCACCGACGCGGCGCCCGCCCCGACCGGCGCCGGCGCCGGCACGCTGCCCAGCACCGGCGCGGACGGCGTGATGCTCGGCGCCGTCGCGGCGCTCGTCCTGCTGACGGCCGGTGGTGCACTGGCAGGGGTCGTGCGCAGGCGCCGCTCCACCCTCGGCTGACACGGCAGCCCGGCGCCGCGCCTCAGGTACCCGGCGCAACGCGAAGGCCCCGGCCCTGTGCGAGAACAGGACCGGGGCCTTCGTAGCGGAAGGGCTCAGCCCATACTGCGCCGGCGGACGGCGAGGGTGACCGCGCCGCCGGTGACGAGCAGCAGGAGTGCGGCCAGCATCGGCGCGACCGGCACGCCGGTGGTCGGCAGCGCGCCGCCGGAGCCGGCGGGCACCTCGTCCGTACCGGCGTCGTCCGGGACCGGAGTCTCGACCGGACCGTCGGAACCCTGCTCCTCACCGGGAGCCGCGCCGTCGTCCTCGACCGGGCGCACCTGGGCCAGCAGCCACTGGAGCGTGGCGCTGTCCTCGTAGGTCGGGGCCGAGGCGAGGTGGTAGTCCGGCAGCGAGAACGCCTCGTCGCCGTACTCCGTCCAGAGGGCGAGCTCGGAAATGCGCTCCTCGCTCAGGCCGCGGTCGCGGTAGGCCGCGACGAGCGCGTCGTACGCGCCCTCGGCGTTCTCGACCGGGAGCAGGTGGTCACTGGTGCCGTGCGTGATCCACATCGGTACCTCGCCCGCGGCGATGAGCGCGTACTCGTCCTGGTCGGCGGCGAAGCCGCCGGTGAGCAGGCCGCCGGCGAAGAGCTCGGGCCGGGTGGAGAACATCTCCCACATGAGCTGGGAGCCGTAGGAGACCGACGTGGCGTAGACACGGCGCTCGTCGACGGAGAACCGGCCGGTGAAGTCCTCGAGGAGCTGGAGCACCTGAGCCGCCTCGAGCTCCTTGCCCAGGCGCGCGTTCTGCGGCGCGAGGACGATGACGTCCTCGTCGGTGCCCGTCCACTCCTCCTGGAACCACGCCGTCGCCGGCATGTCCGCGACGAGCTGCACGCGCTCGTTCTGGCCGTCGAAACCCATGCCGTGCCCGGAGAGGGCGACGACGAGCGGGTACTGCCGCGCCGGGTCGTAGCCGTCGGGCAGGCGGTAGTCGTAGCGCACGGTGCGGTCCGGGCCGGTGACGCCCTCGACGTCGGACTCGAACGTCGCGTGGACGAACTGGTCGACCTCACGGTTGATCGCGGGCTCGGTCAGCGGCCACGCCCGGTCGGCGTCGCCCCGGGAGATGACGGCCCCGCTCGGCGCGCGCACGTCACCGACCTGCACGACCTCGGTCGGCTGGTCCGGGTTGATGATCACCGAGCACAGGAACGTCGGGCACAGCGAGACCATGACGGTCCACCCGCCCTCGGGGCTGTCTGCGAGGTCGACGACGACGAAGCGGCCCGGCGCCTCGGGTCGGTCCTGCTCGAGGAGCAGGGCGGGGTCGTCCGTCGTGTAGACGTCGGCGACCTCCCGCTCGACGAGGTTCTCCAGCTCCTCCAGGCCGGTGAACCGGAAGTTGTAGGCGGTGTCGCGGACGGTGAAGTCGGCCGGGCTGAGCGACGCGGGGTCGACGACGTCGGCGTACTCCAGGACGAGCCCGGTGACCTGCTGGCCGAAGGAGGAGACCTCGGTGACCGGGGTGACGCTCTCGATCCGGTTGGGGGAGCGGTCCTGCGCCAGCACCCACCGGAGGATCGAGCTGTCGCTGTAGGTGGGGCCGGTAGCGGCGTGGTAGTCGGGGTAGGTGAAGGCGTCGTCCGCGTACTCGGTGAAGCGGACGAGGTCCTCGGCGTCCTCGGCGCCCGCGGCGGTGTAGGCCGTGCGCAGCACCTCGGCCGAGGTGCGCCCGAAGTCCGGTGGGAGCACCGGGTCGCTCGTGGCGTGGGTGATCCACACCGGCGTCCGCGCGGTGGCGATCGACGCGGCCTGCTCCTCGCTCACCGGGAAGCCGGAGACGATGAGCGCGGCGTCGAACAGGTCGGGCCGCTCGGCCATGAGGTTCCAGGCGATGGTGGATCCCCAGGAGAACGTCGTCACGTAGGTGCGGTCCGCGTCGACGGCGTACTCGCCCGTGAACTGCTCGAGGAGGGCGAGGACGGACGTCCACTCGACCTCGTCGTCGCCGCGGACGTTCTGCGGCGCCAGGACGATGACGTCCTCCTCGCTGCCGGTCCACTCGGGCCGCACCCATGAGGTGGCCATGACGTCGACGGCGACGTTGACGCCGTGGTTCACGCCGTCGAAGCCGGAGCCCCAGCCGTGGAGGACGACGACGAGCGGGTAGGAGCGCGAGGGGTCGTAGTCCGCCGGGAGGCGGTAGGAGTACGGCAGGTCGGCACCGGGGAAGGGCATGACGTCGGAGCGGAACTCGTCGACGACGGGGTCGACCGGCGGGGCGGTCATCGGGAGGGCGTCCTCCGACCCGGCGGCGAGGAGTGGCGCGGGCGCCTCGCCCGTGGGGTAGCCGTGCACGTCCCCGAGCTGGACGACCTGGGTCGCCAGCGGGTCGCGCAGCTTCTCCGAGCACAGGAAGCCGTCGCACATGGAGCGGACCACGGTGTTGCCGCCCCGGTCCGCGGGGTCGAGCTCGACGATGACGTAGGTGCCGCGCGTCGAGGTGCCGTCGGCCCGGAGGGCCGGCCGGTCGTTGGTGTAGACGGCGGTGACGGTGCGTGGCTCGAGTGTGTCGAGGTCGGTCTCGTCGTGGGCGCGGAAGTTGTACGGGCTGTCGAGGACGGAGAAGTCGTCGGTCGACAGCGCCGCCGGGTCGACGTCGGCGCCGTACTCGAGGGCGACGGCGACGACCTTCTGTCCGAACGTGAGGACCTCGGTGACGGGGGTGATGCTGAGGATGCCGTCCTCCGCGGGCGGGGTCGTGGCGGCTGCCGCCGGACCCGTCGCGGCCAGGCCACCGAGGAGGAGGACGAGCGTCGAGACGAGCGCGCGGCGCAGGCGCTGCCGTGGTGAACGGGTTGTCGTTGTCTGCATGGGTCTCCTTCGACCGGCTCGATGAGCGGTGCTAAAACGATGTAGCGGGAGGCTACGTGGCACCCGTGGAGAGGTCAAAGGCGACGTCGGGCGCGTGTCGTCTGCACGTGCTGCCTGGCCGAGGTTGGGCGGGAGGTCTCAGGCGGGGGAGCGGACGGCGACCGAGCCGCGCTCCCGCAGCGGCATCCTCACCCGGTGGACGTGCGCGCCGAGCGGGTGGGCGCCCTCGGCGCGCAGGGCGCCGACGAGCATCTCCACCGCCATGGTCCCCATCGCGCGGTGGGGGATGGCGAAGGTCGTGAGTGTGGGTCGCAGCCAGCCGGCGAGCGGCGCGTCGTCGAAGGAGATGACCGAGGTGTCCTCGGGGATGCGCAGGCCCGCCTCCTGCAGGGCCTGGTAGGCGCCGAAGGCGAGGCGGTCGTTGAAGCACAGGAGCGCCTCGGGGACCGTGCCGCGCTCGAGGAGGTCGTGCACCGCCTCCCACCCGTGGGCCGGGTTCCAGGAGCGGTAGGGGTAGCCGGAGGCCGGCGGGACGCCCGCCTCGGTGAGCGCCTCGAGGATGCCGGCCAGACGCAGCCGACCGGCCTCGGAGGCGGCCGGGGCGTCCTCGAGCGTGGGGCCCGCGCCGATGAGGTGGATGTCGCGGTGGCCGGCGGCGAGCAGCTGCTCGGCAGCGGCCCGGCCCGCGGCCTGCTCGTCCGGGACGATGGCAGCCGGGCCTCCGCCGTCGGGGGGGAGTGAGTTGAGCAGGACGACGGGCAGCGTCTCCAGCTCCACCGCCAGCGCCCCGTGCTGCCGGGTGAACATCGAGGCGAGGATGAGGCCGTCGACCCGGTGGTCGAGCATCGCCTCGATCGCCCGGCGCTCCTGGACCGGGCCGCCGCCGGTCTCGCTCATGAAGAGCATGTAGCCGCTCTCGCGCGCCGCGTCGAGGGCGCCGCGGATCATGCCACCGGCGAGCTGGGAGGAGGCGACCGTGTCGGAGACGAAGCCGATCGTGTTCGTCAGGCCCTTGCGCAGGCCCACGGAGATCGTGTTGCGGCGGTAGCCGAGGGTCTCGGCGGCCTCCCGCACGCGGTCGTGGACGGCGGTGGAGATGCGCAGCTCACGGCCCCGACCGCTCAGCACGAGGGACGCGGTCGACGACGACACCCCCGCCTGGTGCGCGACGTCGGCAAGTGTCACCCGTCTGGTGGGCATGGTCCTCCTCTCGGCGCCGATGGTAACGGTTCGGTGACCCGCCACCCGCCACCTTGACACACCTTGGATGGCGGTGGTCACATGTGCCTGCTAACACGATTTAGCCGAGCGCGCTTCCCGCGCGTTCGCCCCCTCTGAAGGGAGATGAAGGTGTCTCGCACCCTCTCAACACACCGCCGGTCGCGCGTCGTCGCGCTCGGCCTCACCGGGCTGCTGGCGCTGTCCGCCTGCTCCGCCCCGGGGACCAGCTCCGACGACGAGACCGGCGCCGACGCCGGCGCCACTGACAGCGCGACCGCCTCGGGCGAGGCGCCCAGCTGCGGTTCCGGTGACGTCGTCATCGACGCCTACGTCGAGACCGGCTTCCCGCTGTTCCGTGAGCTCGCGGACGAGTTCACCGCGCAGTACCCGAACGTCACGTTTGACATCCGCGAGGACCAGTTCGCCGTCCTCACGCAGAACGCCCCCCGCGTCCTGGCCGACGACCCGCCGGACCTCATGCGCCTGCCGCAGATGAGCGAGCTCGCCTCCGACGGCCTGCTCCTCGACCTCGACCCCTACGCAGAGGCGTTCGGCTGGGACGAGTGGCCCTCCTCCCAGCTCGAGCAGATGCGCGTGGACGACGAGGGCCGCCGCGGCTCCGGCCCGCTCTACGCGATGGGCCTCAACTTCTCGATGACCGGCGTCTTCTACAACAAGGCGCTCGCCGAGCAGATCGGCATGACCGAGGCGCCGGCGACGCTCGAGGAGCTGGACGGCTACATGCAGGCCGCCGTCGACGCCGGCATCACGCCGAGCGCCCAGTTCAACGGTGGCGCCACGGGTGGCCTGGCCTTCCCGCTGCAGATGCTCATGGCCTCCTACGGCGAGCCCTCCGAGGTCAACGCCTGGGTCTACCAGCAGGAGGGCGCGACGATCGACACGCCCACCAACCTCCAGGCCGTCGAGCACCTCGAGCGCTGGATCAAGGCGGGCTACTTCGCCGAGGACATCAACTCGCTGGACTACTCGCAGTCGATGGCGCGCTTCCTCGAGGGCGACAACCTCTTCTTCTTCAACGGTGACTGGGAGTCGGGCACCTTCGACTCGCAGGTCCCCGGCGAGGTCGGCTTCTTCCTCATGCCCCCCGTCGAGGAGGGTGGCGAGGTCGGTGCGATGTCCGCGCCGCTGACCTACGGCATCGGGAACGGCGCCGAGAACGCCGACTGCGCCGCGTACTTCCTCAACTGGATCGCGACGGACGAGGCGGCCCGCACCATCGCCGTCGAGGTCGGTGGCTCCCACCCGATGGGCCCCGTCGACGCGTTCATGCCCGAGATCGACGAGAACTCGGTGACCGCGCAGACCCTGGCCGCCGGCGTGACCATCGGTGAGGACAACGGCTCGATGGACTTCATCGCCAACGCCACCGGCGGCATCTACGCCAAGGGCTGGACGCCGAACCTCCAGAAGCTCGTCGCCGGGCAGATCGAGGCCGCCGAGCTGCTTCCCGTCGTCCAGACGGAGTACGAGAACGAGATCGGCTGATGTCCGACCTGACCATCTCCCGGCTCACGCCGGAGGCGGACGCGCGGGGGACGGTTCCCCCCGCGCGTCCGGGTCGGGGAGCAGCGTGGGCCCGCCGCCGCCGTGCGGCGGCGGCCC